>VGYV01000552.1 GCA_016872855.1 Planctomycetota bacterium | reverse complement strand
GCATTGGTTTCGAGCTTCTCGCCGATGAGGAGCTGGCAGAGGAGCATCAGCCCTTCGCCGACCGGCACCTCGGCGAGGCCCGTGCTCTGGAGCAGCGTGTGGCACTGGATGAGCGACTTGGCTCCCCGCGTCGGCTTGGCGTAGGCGTCGCGATAGACCAGCTCGTCCGTCGCGTCGGCCGTCGTTCTCACATTCTTAAGAATGTGAGAATGAGAGGCCGCCCCGCCCCACGTGAAGAAGTCCTTCTGGGCGAGGCCGCGGAGGGCAGGGTGGTTGAGGTCCTCGGCGAAGGCGGTGGTGCCCTGGTTTGTCTGGGCCTCCATTTCGCAGGGGAGGGCCTGGAACTTCAGCGGGTTGTTCTGCTCAAGGGCGATCACGCGGCGGCCGGCGAGCGCCCAGGCTGCCAGGCGACTCGACGTGCTCTCGGCCGCGTCGAGCGCGTCTTTGCCGAGTACCAGCACCTTGCCGGCCTCTGGCAGCGCCTTGAGGTCAGCGAGGGGCGTGAAGGCGATGCCCTGTGCCTTCAGGAACGCCGCGACCGCGCCCTGGGGGTCGAGGACAAGGAGTTCCTTCGCGTCGAGTTTCGCTAGGCCTGTGGCACGGTCGGCTTGCCCGACCGTGTCTTCTGGTCTGCCTGCACGGCTGGACAAGCCAGCCGTGGCACGAGGAAGGACGGAGACGGCTTTGGTGTCGCGGAAGACCTCCTGGCCTTTGACTGAGAGCGTGAGGGTGAGTTCGCCCTCCTGCCGCGCGGTGACTTTCGGCATGTCAATCTCGATGTCGAACTTCGTGCACGCGCCGGGGGCGGTAGTGCCGAAGACTTCGGGAGGAATGGTCATGCCCCCGACCATCTTGGCGTCGAAGGTGAGGGTCCAGGTGAACGAGATGGGGTCGTCGAAGCGCGTGTCGTTGAAGATGCCGAACGTCCGCTTCACCTTCTGGCCCGAGCCGAAGGTCCAGTCCCACTGCCGGCAGAAGACGGCTCGCGGGGCGTAGGAGGCGTATTGGCCGGGGGCGTCGTTCTGGCCCATCCAGAAGTGCCAGGCGCACTGGTTGGACCAGCGGTAGCCCTCTTGAAGCATGCGGGCCATAATGCTGGCGGCCGGCCGCGTGGCGATCTTGCCCTGGAAGGCCTCCTCGCCGCCGAAGTAGGCGAACTCGGGGTTGTTGCCCGTAATGTAGAAATCCTCGCCGATAAAGCGCGGGCGCTTCTGGTCCCACTCCCAGCGGCCTCGTCCGCCGCCCTTTGTGTTGGCGTCGTACGCAAGGGCGGGATACTCGTTGTAGGAGCCGGTGACGTAGTGGTCGCCGGCGACGGGCATCTGGTTGTTCTTGTGCGCCCCGCCGCCGTCGTTCATCACGGGTCGCGTGGGGTCGGCGGCCATCACGGCGTCGGCCACCCGCTTCACCTCGCGCTCAAACTCGTCCATGTGCCCGCCGTGGAGGTTGATGCAGTTGATGTAGAGCCACTCGTTTTCGATTGACCAGATCATCACGGAGGGATGGTTTCGCTCGCCCTTGACCTGTGCGACCACCTGGTCGCGCCAGTTCTCCATCAGTTGCATCTTGATTTCGGAGTTGTAGAGCTTCTTGAGGTCGGGGTCGCGCTCGATGGCGAAGTAGCCGATGGCCTCGCCGTCGAGGATGCCGGAGCGTCGGACGACGACGCCGTTCTCGTCGAAGAAGTCGAGGGCCTCACGGTGCGGCATGCCCTGCCACCGCGTGCCCCAGAAGCGCATCATTCGCTGGTTGGTCTTGCGGTAGAACTCCAGCCACTGCTCCTTCGTGGACGCGGTGAAGCAGTCGCACCACAGATGCCACGGGATGCCATTGAGCGTGAAATCGCGCCCCTGCCAGCCCCACTCGCGGAAGCCGAAGCGCGTGTCGCTCACGTCCACTGCCTTCCCGCCGACCTTCACGGTCGCGCGCAGGAGGTAGAGATTCGGCTCGTCGGGCCACCAGAGCCTCGGGTTCGCCCACGGCTCGGCGATGGCGAGCGCCTGCGTGGCGCCGGCCGCCAGGGCGAACGGCTCGGGGGCGAAGCTCTTCTCGGCCTCGCCCGTCTTCGCATTCACCGCCTGGCAGACGACCTCGCCCATGACCACCAACTTCGTTGGGTTCATCACTGTTAGTTCCAGGGCAAGCTCCTTCTTCGCCACGGACGGCTTGCAGAAGACGTCGCTCGCATAGAGCGGGCCGGCGGCGACGAATTCGGGCGTGACCAGGATGCCCGATTGCGCGTGATGCCAGATGGGGTAGGCGAGGTCCTGCCAGCCGTCGTTGAAATACTTCAACGGCACATTGAAGGTCCTGCGCAGCTTCATCGGGTCGTTGGGGTTCGTCGAGCGGCCGTACCAGGCGTCGCGGATGCCCACGCACAGCTCGTTGACGCCGGGCTTGATGCCCTTCGTCACGTCAATCTGAACTCGGGCGAAGGGATTCTTGTCGAACCCGCACAGCACGCCGTTGACGACGACCGTGGTGTTCAGGTTGTTCTCGGGGAAGATGACGAAGAACGAACGCCCTGCGAGCGATTCGGGCACGCGGACGCGCGTGCGGTACCACAGGCGATGGGCGAACAGAAGGTCGGGCCGCTGCGTGTTCTTGTCGCCCGGCACCTCGATGGCGGTCCAGTGCGGCGTCTTCGGGAAGTCGGCGATGGGGATGGCCACCTCTTTGGGCAGTTGCTCGTCGTGGCGGCAGACCTCCCACAGGCCCTTGAGCGCCACGGAGAGACGCGTTTGGAGTGCGGGCTTTAGCCCGTCTCCCCCCGTTTGGAGTGCGGGCTTCAGCCCGTCTCCTGGCTCGGGCAGCTCGAACACCAGCTTCGCCGCCTCCTGGTCTCGTGCGGTGTTGCTCTCTTCGCCGGGCTTGAAACGCGAATTGGGCGAGAACTCCCCCGCCGTCAGGCAGATGGCGTCGAGGGCGAACAGCACGCGGGCCGTCTTCCCCTTCTCCTCCTTGTTTGGAGTCCCGCCTTTAGGCGGTTCTTGTGTCTTCACCAGCCGGATTTCGAGCTTGTGATCGCCCTTGGCCAGTTGCTTCTCGCCCACCTTGAGCCAGGCCACCTCGCACCAGAAGTCGAGTTCCATGCAATCGGTCGTCAGATCGGTCGGCTTCGCGGTTGCCCAGTCGCCGCCGTCAATCCGCCAGTCGAAGAGCGAGCGGACGAACTCGAAGCCGATGCGGGTCCA
This sequence comes from Planctomycetota bacterium, assembly GCA_016872855.1. Lineage (GTDB taxonomy): Bacteria > Planctomycetota > PUPC01 > DSUN01 > DSUN01 > DSUN01. The sequence continues at coordinate 2,471 of VGYV01000552.1, read as the reverse complement.
GACCTCATAGGTCGCATCCTTCGGCGCGGCGAAGGCATACTCCAGCAGCCCGCCCTCGGCGGGCAGCTCCTTCTCCACCGCCGCGGGGTCCATGCTAACGTGCAGCCACTTCTCCTCGGAGAGGAACTCCTTGTGTCCCCAGCCCGACATGTTCGGCTTGAGCCCCGTCACCTTGGCCGGCGCCTCGCCCTCGATCCACACGAACGCCGGCGGCTCGGCGGCGAACGCCGAGAGACCCAGGTAGAGACACAGGGCACCAGCGGGATGGAAGGGACGCATGAGACACTCCTTTCCAGAGGGATTGGCCCCTATGGTAGCCGCAGATGGCGTAGGCGTCAAACCTGCCATCGCGCGTGCCGCGGCGGAGCGCCCCGCATGCCGACCGATCCTCTCGGCGCCGCCACTATTGCATCAACTGCGCGAAGATCAAGCGCCGGCCTCGACTTCGAAGCCCTGATGGGCATTCAGTGAGGTGGCCCCAGGATTACGCCAGTGTGATGCATTCTGCCCCGATGTCTCCCACGACGAGGACTTCGGGCGTGCAGAACATGCCGCCACGGTAATCGCTGAGGGGCACGGATGTCAGCTCATACAGCTTGGCCAGCAGTGCTGCCGCCTGTGTGTTCCCCGGTCTGCCCCCGGAGCCTTGCAGGTACATCATCGCGAGTGACGAGAACTCCATATCGGCTACACGGCACCTCGAGCGATCAACCGTCGCCTGCACGTATGCGTAGTCGGCGTTGTTCCCCCACATTCTGTCGTCTTCCTTCCGAAGCCAGCAGAAGACTACCCCCTGCCTCATGGCCAATCCCAGATGATCGAACGCAGAGCAAGCCTTGAGCCCCTCACGCAAGACGCTGTCGGTCTTGCTCCTGTGAATGGAATGAAGCAGGGTGATTCTGCTGCTACCCATGCCTTGGCTCACTCCTCGTCGACCCGACACCGAGGGTGTTCCCAGTGAGGCGTTCCCGGTCGTTTCGGGGACATGCTTCGGGTGACACCTTATCCAATTCCCCCGCGATGGTCCCAGTGGTGGTTGCTCAGCGGGAAGCCACGGCAACCGCCTCGTGGGGCAGGATGTGTTCGAGCTTGGCGTAGCCGTCGCGGACGGGCATGCAGGCGCGGAGGACGCGGAGTTCGTGCATCATGCCGTCGGTCGGGAATTCCTCGCGGACGCTCGTGCACAGGTCGGCGAGCGCGTCGGGGGGAATGCCGGCTTCCCGTGCCACCTTCTTGTAGCTGAAGCACTGCATGGCAAGGTTCCGCGTCGTATCCCTCGTGGGACGCTTGACGCTGGACTGACACGCTCCTGATTTGGGCGATGCGGCACTCAGCCCGCCCTCGGGCGGGCGACAGATGGTAGCCCACGGCGTGAGCCGTGGGAGCCCCGACGATCCCCCCGCCAGCCCCGTCAGGGGCGGCAGAAGCTCAGTCCCAGATGTAACGCTCATCGTACGCAATCTTGTGCCTGCGCAGCAGCGCCAGGAACTCCTCCTTGAAGGAGACCACCTTGTGGTGCTCAGGCTGCGCCGCAATGTACTCGAGCACGGAATCGCGCCGTGATTCGCTCACCGTAAACGCTCCGTAGCCTGTCCGCCAGGCGAAGTCGCGCCGCGCAGGCCACTCGTCGTGAACCCAGCCAGACGAGTTCGCCTTGATGTCGCGGACGGCATTGGCGACGGCCACGGTGGGGGGCAGATGCAGGAGCATGTGCGCGTGGTCGGTCGTGCCGTTGACCAGGAGCGCGTCGCCGCCCATCTGGCGCACGATACCGCCAATGTAGGCCCAGAGCCGTGCTCTGATTTCCTCGACAACGAAGGGAGCGCGGCCCTTGGTGCTGAAGACAACGTGATAGATGAGGTCGGTGTAGGTGTGCGCCATGGGTTCCGCCGCCTCTTGTTCAGGGCTTCTGCCGCCCCTTGCGGGGCTGGGCCATCGTCCGCACGCTGATCCTTACGCCGTGGGCTACCATCCAACGCCGCTACGCGGCTGAGAACGCGAACCGCCGATCCTGCCAAGCCTTGGATGGCGCTCTCCTCGGGGGTGAATCGTACCCGTGATCGGCCACCCCGTCAATCAAGGCGGCAGTGCGGCTCCTGGCCGCCTGCGAGGGAGGGGGACAAGCCCCTCTCGCCGGACACGTCCGAGCAGGCGCCTGGGCAGGCCATCGAGGTGGTGAGCCTCCAACGCCAGGCGTGGCGGGAAAATAGGTGGCAGGAATAGAAACTCTCTGATCGGCGGATGTCGTTGGGGCGTAAGAGGTTATGGAGTGGAGGGGCGTACCCAGAGAGGGACTGTCGGATTCGGGGTGGTCTGGGGGGAGGTTTTGTGAGACAGTTGCTGGCAGGGGCGGCTGCGGCCGGGCCTGTGTGGAGCCGGGAGTGTGAACGAGCGTTCGGTCGGGGCAGCACCCGCAAGGGCAAGACGGCGGCGGAACTGGCCGGCATCAGGCTGCCGACGACCGACTGGAT
>VGYV01000551.1 GCA_016872855.1 Planctomycetota bacterium | reverse complement strand
GCGTGGGCCACGCCTTCGGCCCGCCGTCGAAGGTGAGCTGCCGGGCCTGGCTGCCGTCGGGCGCCGCGATCCACACCTGGCCCTGCCGGAGAAAGGCCAGACGCGAGCCGTCCTTGGACCACGGGTTCCAGCGGCACTTGCGGTAGTCCCAGTCTCCGTATCTCGGGAGCGGGTCCGCCTCGATGACCCCGCACCGCCAGGCTGGAGCTTCCAGGACGAGCGGCGCGTGGCCCGGCCCGACGAGGGCGATGCGCCGCCCGTCGGGCGACCAGACTGCCTGTCCTCCGGCCAGCGCCTGCCTTACTGAAACGACCATACGGCTTTTCAGCGCCCAGGTCCCATCGGGCGCCGGGTCCACCTTCCACGGCGGCTGCAACGGCTCTTCGGGGATTGCGAGGGGCCTCGTGGCGCCGTCTGCATCCAGAAGCCAGACCTCGTCCTTCGCCCCGACGAGCGGGCCATACTGCTTCCCGTCGGGCGAGAAGGCTCCGTTCTCGCCGAAGCTCATCTCGTTCAACCCGGCCAAGCGCTTGCGGTGCGGCATCTGGCTGCCCATTTGCTGGCGGAGTTCTCGCTTCCGCCAATGGACGCGCTCGTCGGCGTACTTCTGCCATTCCGCGGAGACCGGCTCCCCGAACTCGCCGACGATGTTGCCGTCCAGGTCGCTCACCGCGGCGTAGCCGTCGCGCGCGGAGCCGATCCGCCGGCTGTCCGCCAGCCAGCCGACGAGGAACATGTCCGAGACGACCCGGTCGTCGGTCCCGTCCACCCGAACCACGTGGACGATGCTCGGCAGGTTGGACCGGCCGAAGCCGCCGGTGCCGCCGGGCCGCCCCCAGCCCGTCTCGACGTAGGCCAGCCACTTGCCGTCCGGAGAGACCATCGGCACCGTGCCGTTGCGCGACGGGAATTCCGTCTCCTTCGCCGCTGTGGCCCCACCCAGGAAGGGGAAGAGCCGCCGCTCGGCCAGCTCGGACCGGACCGCGGCCGCGAGGCCGGCCAGCTCCGCGGGCGCGGTCCGGGCGTACTCCTCGACGAGCAGCAGCGTTGTCTCCTTGGGGAAGGCCAGGAGCCGCAAGAGGGCCGCGCGCTGCACCCCGGCGTCGGGGTCGCGAAGCCCCAACTTCACCAGGTCCAGAGTCGCCGCGTCCCTGTGCCCGGCGACGGCCGCCAGGATGGCCAGGCACTCCGCTGGCGAGCGGCCGGCGAAGCCAGGCAGGAGCGCCGCAGGCAGGTCCGCGTCCTCCCGCTCGACGAGCAGGGCGAGGAGACGCAGGGCCGGCTCGCCTTTAGCCGTGCCGAACGCCTGTCGCAGCAAGGGCAGCGGAGGCGGCTTCGGGCTGCGCTCGAGCGCCGCCAGCGCCCCATCCTGCACTTTCGGATCGGGGTCCGCCAGCGAGGCCACAATCGCATCGGCCGCGCTCGGCGCAGCGGCGAATTCCTTCAGGTAGTCCAGCGCCGCCTCCCGCACCGAGGCGTCGGGATCGCTCGTGAGCGCCTTGACGTCGTTGAGGGCGGCCTCGACCCTTCGCCACGTGAGCACTCGAACCGCCGACCGCCGCACGCCCGCGTCGGAGTCCTTCAGGCCCGCGAGGGCGAGGTGGTTGCAGGTCTTCTCGGGGGCGGCGGGGTCGCTCTTCTCGAGGCCCTCAATCCAGGCGGGCCGGAGCTTCTTGCGGCGGAGGTCGTCGAGGATGGCATTGAGATTCCCAACCGACCACACCCCGTGACGATAGGCTTCGATGGCCTGCGCGCGGACGACGGGGTCGGCGTCCCGGGCCGCCTCCTCGAGCAGGGGGAGCGCGGCGCTGGCCGTGTAATCGAGGACGCCTTCCACGTAATGGCTGTCACGCCAGTTGCGGGCCGCGGCGCGGAGCCGGAGCAGGTCGCGAATCTCGGGCCGCAGCTTCTCGCGCTCCGCCGGCTCCTTTGCTTTGCGGATGGCCGACATCAGGGCCGATGGCCCCACCTCGAACTCGACCGTGAGCCGGCGTTCCCCGGGCGGGAGCCGCCGCTCACCCAGGGCCTTCGCCTGAAGCACAAACTCGGCTTTCATCGGACCCATCGAGAGGACGGTCACCTCTCGCACGAGCGCGACGAAGGCGACGCTGCCGCCCGGGCGCAGGACGGCCGACTCCTCCGCGGGCTTCTCCAGGACGAGGGGAAGGCTGTTGCCCGGCCCCGTCCCTCCGCGCCCTTCGGCATGCCAGCCGGCCGGCTGTAGCTCCAGGCCCCCTGGGGGCAGTTCGACGAGCGCTCCGCCTCCGTTCTTCACCGTCACGACGACCCGAAGCGGGTCGCCGAAGCAGATGTGGTCCGGCTTCGCCTCGGCCCGGACCTCCAGGACAGCGCCGCCGCCCTCCCCAGCCAGAGCCTGCGACGACAGGAGACCCAGAACCGCCCAGATGGCAAGGCGCCCCCCGCAGAAAGACGCGCCCCGGTTCATGACGGTCTCCTTTAGGTCTGGGTGTCAAATGACACCTACCTCGCCCTGCCGCGGGTCACGGTCAGGGTCAGGGTGAAGCTGCCGCCGATCTGAAGCCCCTTGATCACAAAGAAGCCATCCTTGTCAACGGCCACGGCGCCCTTCTGGGGCTCGGGGGGCTTCTCGCGGCGCTCGCGGGCCGGCACGCTGACGGCCTCCCAGGCGAGGGTCTCGCCCGGCTTCGGCTTGAACTGCTGGAGGCGGCGGAATGCCATGTCCACGGTCGCACCCCGATACGAGGCGCTGATGCTAACCTCGACCGACTGGGGGGACTCCTTGATAGGCTGCCAGGCCATCGGCAGGTTGTGCTGGCCGTCGCCCTCAGTGTTCTTGTCCGTTGAGCAGTTCGCGAAGGCGGGCAGCGGCGTGGTCCGCGTCATGTCCATGCCGCGCCAGAGGCCCGTGTAGCGGTCGGGCTTGATGAGGTAGCCCTGTGCCCAGGTCCAGTCGGCCATGAGCGGCTGGTTGGCCTTGAGCATGGCGTCATAGAACCGCCCCGTGCCCTTTGCGAACCCTCGCACGTGCGGCCCCCAACTGTAGCCGCGGCAGAAGATGAGGGGCAGGTCCTGGCGGCGCTGGGCCAGCACCAGTTCGTCGAGCATGGCCCAGCCCCAGTCGGCGCGGCCCCGATCGTCCTTGATCTCTGGGCACTTCGGCCCCCAGGCGAGCGGGAGGGTGCTCCCCTTCCCCTCCTTGATCGCGAACTCGTCGAAGTTGATCACCATCACGTAGGAGAAGCGGTCGGGGTAGCTCAGCGCTAGCATCACGGCGCCGTCGCCGCCCGGGAGCATGATGCGGTCGGGGTCGAGCGGGAGCTTCTGCGTCGCCCAGTCCAGGAACGCCATGATGCGCTTCTGCGTGTGGTTGCTCACGGTGCCGGCGGCATAGGACTTGAGGGTGCCGAAGGCGTCGTTGAAGCCGTACCAGCCGCTCGGGGGCCAGTCGTGGGGGGCGAGCTGGATGCTGCCGAGGAGGAACTTCTGGCGCGGCTTGGCGTAGGAGAAGTTGCCGCCGTGGAAATACAGCTCGCCCGGCGCCTTCTCGCCGTCCTTGAGGCCAGGAGGCACGAGCACCGACCAGTTGAAGTACATGTTGGGCCGCGGCGAGAGCGGCGGAGCCGTCCACTGCACGTACACCTGCCGCCGCCCGGGGTAGTCGAAGAACGGCCCCCAAAGGCCCGGCCCCTGGTGGACCGGCTCGCCGGGGCCAACCGACTCCTCGACGGGCTGAGCCAGGGAGTTCTCAGCCGAGAGGTCCGCCAGGTTCTCAACTCCTCCCTTGCACGCGGTGACGGCGTAGTAGCGCCTGCCCGCCTCGACGGGGCTCGCCACGTAGAGCCCTGTGCCCGGCGGAAGCGGGCCCGCCTTCTCGTCAATGACCAGTCGGTCCAGCGGATAGCGGTCCATGCGCGGATGGTCGGGACCCCAGGTGTACATGTAATGGTTGTAGTCTCTGGCCAGTTCGCCCATTTCGTCGGACTTCTGCATGGCCTCGCCGATGAGGTACTCCATGTTTCGCCCGTTGGTGTTCCAGCACGAGAGCGGGGGGATCTCGCCCAGGAACTCGGCGTCGAGGATGTTCCTGGCGTCAATTGGCCGGCTGTGGGCGTAGATGCGGTAGGCGCAGGCGTCGCGGGCGTCGGCGAGTGCCTTCTTGTATTCGCCCCAGGTGAGCTTCTCCGCCACGGCCAGCGGCGCGACCTCGCTCCAGGTGAGAAATGTCTGGCCCGCGCGGTGTAACGCCTTCAGCCCCTTGACAGGGGACGGGGTGCCCGGCGTCTTGTCGCCGTCGTAGGCCACCTCGAGGCGCGTCCTGTCCCTCTGCCAGCCGGGGAAGGACTTGACGAAGAAACTCACCTCCCCATCGGTTCGGCGCACCGCGTCGGTGACGTCGAAGCAGTCAAAGGATGGGGGCACGAGCGACAACGGTCGTCCCCGCGCGACCGTGCCCGCGTAGATCTCGATCCCGGCCAGGAGGTCCAGCGGCTTGACGGCCTCGGCCCGAGAGAGATAGAGCCGCGCACGACGGACCCTACCCAGCCCGTCGAGGCGCGCGGTGAGGAGAGTCCCGCCATCCTTCTCGGCGAACGTGATGGCCGCCGGGTGCGGCCCGTCGCGCCCGGCGCTCCAGGCATCGGCGGTCGTTCCTGCGCCAGCCGATGCCGCCCAGGCCATTGCACACCCGAACGCGAATGCCCATGTTCTCCATTTCAGCATTGGAGGCACCTCACAACTCCCTGAATGCTGTCAGCGCCCCAGAGCCTTGCTCAGGGCGGCGATGTGCTCGCCGAGGGCGCGGCGGAACTGGTCGTAGTCCCTCGGCGAGAGCCGGGCGCTCTCCTTCGCCTCAATCGCAACGGGCCTGAGCGTGGCCCTCAGGAACGCCTCGGCCGCATCGGCCTGCGGGGCGGCCTGGCCCGCCGCGCGGGCCGCCTGGCTCGAAGCTGCTCAGCAGCATCTCGCCCTCGGCCGCCGCCTCCGCGATGGCCGCCAGCAGTAGACACACTCGGACACTAGGCATCGGTGTTCTCCGGGGCAGGGGCCTGCCGCTATCGGCGGATGGACAGGCGGTTCCTGCCCTTGGTGACGAGGGCCTTCTCCAGCGTGGCTAGGCCCCACTTGTCAGCGGCCAGCTCGCCCGACTGGACGGCTTTGCCGTCGGCGACCGAGGTGTTGGTCCACTTGAAGCGCTCGCCGGGCTTGGGCTTGAAGGCCCGGCAGCGGCGGGGCGTGACGTCCACGGTGCAGGCGTCATCGAAGCAGTCCTTGGTCAGGAAGACGGTCATCTCCCACCTGTCGGCCTCATCCACGACGTCGGCGGGGTCCCAGAAGAGGTAGCCGTTGATCTGGCCCCACGGGTCGCCGTCGGTGGAGTCGCCGTTGCCGGGATTGGCGTCGAGGGAACAGCGGGAGAAGGCGGGGACGCTGTTGCCCCAGCGCATGCTGGCGAGGCCGGCCGTGACCTCGCGGCTGAGCGCCCCGCCGCCCCAGTGGGCGACGTGGGGCTGGCGGGCGTCGCGGAGGGCGGCGAGGCCCTTCCCGTCGTCCTGCCAGCCGAACTCGACGGCGTGGCCCCCCTCCTTGCCGTCCACGTCGTGGACCCAGAAGGGGATGTCCCTGTCGGGGTGGGCGGCGAGGTAGGCGGCGATGTTGAAGGCGTCCCAGGCCGGCAGGCCATCCACGGT
>VGYV01000550.1 GCA_016872855.1 Planctomycetota bacterium | reverse complement strand
GGATGGCGCGCCGAGTTCGGAGTGCGGGCTTTAGCCCGTATCTGGGGCGCAGGATACGGCCTGAAGGCCGCACTCCAAACCTCCACTTCATTCGGCTGAAGTGTCACGAGAATTTCTTTCTTCCCGCCCGTCTTCGGGCGGCCAAAGATCGGAAGTCAGCGGAAGAAATCATGATCCAGAATTCGGGCGGGCGGGCGGGCGGGCGGCCGTGTTTTGTTTTGATTTCGGAAATGCAATCTTGGAATTGTACACCTGGCCGCGGCGCATCGGCGGGTTGAACCCCCGCGTGCCGTGGCATACAATGGTGGCGCCGGGCCTGTCGCAGATTTCCCCAGGAGCGTCGGGTGGGTGCCGAGCGAGCGAGTGCGGGCGAGCAGTCGGGCGAGCTGGCGGCGCTGCGCTATGGCGAGGAGCTGCGCCGCACGCTGGTCGAGCGCTCGGACGACTTGATCTTCGTGATAGACGGGGAGGACCGCGTGCGCTACGTGAACCCCGCTGCGGCCGCCCTGTTCCGCTCCTCGCCCGAAGAGATGATCGGTCGGCGGCGGGCCGAACTGTTCCCCCCGGACCTGTCCCGCCAGCAGGCCTCGTCGGTTCGCCGCGTCTTGGAGTCCGGGCAGCCCTTCAGCCACGACGACTGGATCGTGTATCCCGAGGGGCGGCTGTGGGTGAACACGCGCCTGCTGCCGCTGCGCGACGCGGCGGGCCGCGTGACGATGGTGTTGGGCATCTCGCGCGACCTGTCGGACCGGAAGAGAACGGAGGACGCGCTGCGGGCCTCCGAGGCCAGCTACCGTGCCATCTTCGCGGCGGCGAACGACGCGATGTTCGTCCACGATGGGGCGACGGGCGAGATCACGGACGCGAATCCCCGGATGTGCGAGATGTACGGCTACGCGCCGCAGGAGATCCTGGGCAAGCTGCCCGGGGCCTTCAGCTCGGGCGAGCCGCCGTTCACCCAGGAGAACGCGCTGGCGCGGTTCCGCGCCGCCGCGGCAGGGGTGCCGCAGTTCTTCGAATGGCGCGTTCGCAACAAGGCGGGCGATGCCTTCTGGGTGGAGGTGGGCCTCAAGAAGGCGCTCGTCGGGGGCCGCGAGTCGGTCCTCGCCGTCGTCCGCGACATCTCGAAGCGCAAGCGGGCCGAGGATGCGCTGCGCGAGAGCGAGGAGCGCTACCGCGCGATCTTCGAGCAAGCGGCCGACTCCGTGGTGCTGCTGGACACCGGGACGGGCGCGCTCCTTGACTTCAACGACCGTGCCCACGAGGGCCTAGGCTACACGCGGGGGGAGTTCTCCGCACTCACGCTGGGGCAGATCGACGCCATCGAATCGCCCGAGGAGACGGTGCAGCACTGCGCGAAGGTTGTGCGCGAGGGTGCCGACGCCTTCGAGACGAAGCAGCGCACGAAGAGCGGCGAGGTGCGCGACGTGCAGGTGCGCGCCCGCCGCATCTCGATCCGCGGCAGGGACTACATCCTCGGCGTCTGGCACGACATCACCGACCGCAAGCGGGCCGAGGAGGGCCTCCGCCTGTCGGAGCTACAGTACCGCTCAACCCTTGACTCCCTGGGCGATGCCGTGCACGTGCTCGACCGGGACCTCCGCATCGTGCTCATCAACCAGGCGTTCCGGGACTGGATGGAGGCCCTGAGGCTCCCGGTGGACGTGGAGGGCCGCACAGTGCTCGAGGTCTTTCCCTTCCTGCCCGAGCGCGTGCGCGACGAGTACCGCCAGGTGTTCGACACGGGCAAGGCCCTGGTCACCGAGGAGGCGACGCGGGTGGGGGCGCGGGAAATCATCACCGAGACGCGCAAGATACCGGTCTTCGAGGGCGACAGGGTGGCTCGCGTCATCACGGTCGTGCGCGACATCACGGAGCGGCGGAAGTTCGAGCAGGAGCTCCTCAAGACCCAGAAGCTCGAGACCATCGGCCTGCTGGCCGGGGGCATCGCGCACGACTTCAACAACCTGCTGGCCGGGGTGCTGACGAACCTGGCCGTGGCCCGCCAGAAGGCGAGCGGCGACCCCAGCCTGGGCCGCGCGCTCGCCGAGGCCGAGCGCGCCGCCTACCGCGCGCGCGGCCTCACCCAACGCCTGCTCACCTTCTCGGGCGGGGGGGACCCCGTCCGCCAGTCCCTCGCGCTTGGGCCGCTGCTGCGTGAGACTGCGGAGATCGTCCTCGCAGGCTCCGACGTCCGCTGCGGCCTGGCGGTCCCCGACGCCCTGTGGCCCGCCCACGCGGACGCGCAGCAGATCGGCCAGGTGCTTCAGAACCTCCTCATCAACGCCCGGCAGGCCATGCCCGACGGGGGGACGGTGGCCCTCGAGGCCGAAAACGCTGAGGTCGGCCCCGACAACCCGCTCCGCCTCTCCGCAGGCCGCTTCGTTCGCATCCGCGTCGCTGACCACGGCGTCGGCATCGCCCCCGAGGACCTCGCGCGCGTCTTCGACCCCTTCTTCACCACCAAGGAGAGCGGCACCGGCCTCGGCCTCACCGCCTCCTACGCCATCGTCAAGAAGCACGGCGGCGCCATTGACGTCCAGTCCCAGCCAGGCGTAGGCACCACCGTTCACGTCTACCTTCCCGCCTCCGACGCGCCGCCGGCCCCGCCGCCGCCCGTCGCGCCGGCCGGCCCGTGCACGCGCATCCTGCTGATGGACGACGACGTGATCCTGCGGCGCGGCGCCCGGCGCCTGCTGCGCCAGCATGGCTACGACGTGGAGTGCGCGCGCGACGGCGCCGAGGCGGTGCGGCTCTACGCGCAGGCCCGCGAGGCCGGCGAGCCGTTCGACGCCGTGATCCTCGACCTCACGGTTGCGGAGGGCATGGGTGGCGAGGAGTGCGCGCGGGCGCTCCGCGCGCTCGACCGCGGCGTGAAGGCCATCGCTTGCACCGGCTACGCGGAGGACGACGTGTTGGCCGGCCTGCGCGCGGGCGGCTTCGGGGCCTTCCTCCGCAAGCCCTTCAGCCCCGAGGAACTCGCCGACGCCCTCCGCCGCATCGCCGCGGCCGGCACCCCATAGGCCGGCCCGCCGGTGTGGCACGGCTGGCTGGCCCAGCCGTGTCCTGCTCACCCCTCGTCGGGCCGCCGCCTTGCGGCCCCCTCGATCTCCGCCACATCGTCGGCATAGGCCGCCAGCTCCTCCGCCGTCAGTTCCAGCCGCGGCGGCACGTAGTCGGGCAGCCCGCGCACGTAGGGGCAGTCGCCGGGGAACACCCCCAGCCTGATCCCCTCCTCCAGCGTGATGCACTCGGGGTTCACCTCGTGCCGCCGCTCGTAGACCGTGCACAGGCGCGTCGCCGCGTCCAGGTGCGGGCACGGGAAGGGGGTGTACACCACCTCGCCGTCAATGATCAGCTTCGCGTAGCAGCACCGCCCGCAGCGAAGGCACAGGTCGGGGACAGGCTCAGGCTCCACGTCTCACGCTTCCTGCCTCATGCCAGTGCTTGCCCGGTTGCTCACTTCCTCATCGGGCAACTGAGCAAGCGCCTACTGTCAGCTTCTCCAGACTCGTCCGCCGCCTCAAGGCGGCCAGCGGCTGCAACCGAAGGACAGGAATGCCGAATATCGAACGCTGAGTAACGGTAACACTTCAGCCGAGTGAAGTGGAGGTTTGGAGTGCGGCCTTTAGGCCGTATCCTGCGCCCCAGATACGGGCTAAAGCCCGCACTCCGAACTCGGCGCGCCATCCGAGGGCGACGGTTGGCTCTCCACTTCATTCGGCTGAAGTGTTACGAGTAACGAATGTCGAAGTAGGAGAACACACGTCGAACGCTGACTTGCTGGTTCATTCAGCATTCGATACTCGGCGTTCGACATTCATCATTCCCTTCGGGACATGCGCGCAAGGTGCGCCCGTGCCATGACGGAAGACTCTACGGCGCCGCGGCGTTGGGCCGGTCGGCCCGCCGGACCACCAGGTACGTGGGCACGGTGGTCAGGGGGACGAGGAATACGCCCCCCTCACCCCGCAGTGTCCGGGGCGTCTGGCCCCGGCGAAAGAGGCGGGCCTCGCGGACGTTGAGGCGCATCTGCACCGTCTCCTCGCCCGCCAGCTTGTAGGCCGCAAACACGTCCTCGGCCCGCGTGCGGAAGGGCACGACGACGGCATCGGAGCCAGCGAGGGGGAGGCGCGGCCCCGGGTCGGCCTCGGCGGCGGGGCCGAGCCATTCAGCCAGGAGCGCGGCCTGCTCGCCGAGCCGCTCCGCGAGTCTGGCCACGGCAGGCCCGGTGTCGCCGCGCGGCGGGAGCCCATCGCATGCGATGGGCGCACCCGCCACCGAAGCCACCACGCCCAGGGCCACCGCCGCTGCGCATCTCATCTTCGATGGCACCTCGGCCCAAGGCCACTCACCGCCCCGGCGCGGCCCGCTCCCCCGCCTTGTGCTCCGTGCCGCGCAGGAGCCGCACGATGTTGCTCTTGTGGCGGACGATGACCAGGAGGGCCACGAGCGCGCCGAAGGCGACCAGCTCGGCCCGGCTCCACGTGCGGGCGCCCCCCGCGAAGGGGTCGGGCACGAACGCCATCGCCAGCGGCACCGCCACCACTGCCGCCATCGAGGCGACCGACACGTAGCGCGTGGCCAGCTTCATCGCCAGCCACACGGCGCCCCCCAGCACCGTCGGCAGCCACGCCACGCCCAGGAACGCCCCCAGGCTCGTCGCCATCCCCTTCCCACCGCGGAACCCGAGGTAGACGGGAAACACGTGGCCCACGATCGCCGCCGCCCCATAGGCGATGCCCAGCAGTGGGGTCACATCTTCAATTGGCACATGGCGGCCATGTGCGAATTGAAGATGTGACCCCATAGCTGCGAACAAGCGCGCCAGCAGGAACGCCGCGACGAAGCCCTTTCCAATGTCCAGCGCGTGCACTGCGATGCCGATGGGCCGCCCGAGCACCCGCAGGGCATTTGTCGCCCCGATGTTCCGGCTCCCGTGCTCCCGAATGTCCACCCCCCTCAGCGCCAGCCCCGCCATCAGCCCGAAGGGCACCGCGCCCAGCAGGTACGACACCACGCCCCCGCCAACCCATAGCGCGGCTTCCATGTTCTGCTCCCGAACAGGCAGAAAAGGGGACATTCTCCTTCTCTGCGCAGCAACCTTCGGCGCCCCAAGGGGGCGAAAAGCTGAATGTCCCCTGTTCTGCCCTGGCACTGTACCACGCCCCCCACCCCCGCGTCAAGTCGCCGGCCAGTGTCGCCCAAGACCGCTCACACACGGCTGCCGACGGGCGACTGAGTTGACTCGCGCCCCTTCCCCCCTGGTGGGGCGCGAGTCAAAAACCCAGCCTGCCGCACCCCCATCAGGAGCTGGAACTGCTGATCTGTGAACGACTTACGCAGCCTCATCCCGCCGTGAGTCGAGGGCGCATCCTTGACTCGCGCCCTTTTCCCCCCCGTCTGATCTTTGCCCACATCTCCGGCCGCCGTAGCCCGCGAATGCGGGCGAGCCAGCCGTAGCCCAGGGCGACCAACGGGAGCCCTGGGATCGGGCGCCCGCACGGCATAAGCCCCCGAAGGGGGCGTTTCAGGGCGATTGAATCGCCCCCGTTGGGGGCTCTATGCCAGGTTGGCCTTGTCCCAGGGCTCCCGTTGGTCGCCCTGGGCTACGGCTGGACCACCCCCTTCGGGGGCTGACCGGGGGCCACGAGAAGATGTGGGCAAAGATCAGG
>VGYV01000549.1 GCA_016872855.1 Planctomycetota bacterium | reverse complement strand
GCGGCCTGCGACGAGGCCGGGGGGGATGGCGGGGTCGAGGCCCGCCGTCACCACCAGGTCGCCCACCACCGCGGGGCGCAGGTGGAGCCACTTGAGCTGGAGCGAGCCGTCGCGGTCGGATGTGCCACGCAGCACGCTCACGTCGCCCGTGCGGGCGACGCGCACCTTCAGCCCGGCCCGGCTGTCGTTGAGGAGCCGCACCGTGGCCGCGTGGGGCCGCAGGGCGACGACCGTGCCGACGATGGACGCGCCCCAGACGGCTGGGGTGCCAAGCCGCACGCCGTCGGCCGAGCCGCGGTCCACGATCAGGCTGTGGCGCCAGGGCGAGGTGTCGGCCCCCAGGACGTTCGCGGGCACGACCTGGAGCGGCTGCTTGGGCAGCGTGTCGCGGAGTTCGTCGAAGCCCTGGAAGCCGCGGAGGCGCACCGCGGTGTCGTGGGCCTCGGCGGCCAGGCGTGCCAGCGCCTCGCGGAGCGCCTGATTTTCTTTCCGCAGGCGCTCCAGCTCCTCCGTCGCCCGCCACATCTCGGAGAGGCGTCCCAGGAAGCGCCCGGCGGACGCCTCTGCGCCTGCCAGCGCCCGCAGCGGCGGCGCTGCCGCCGTGTGGACCGTTCCCCGCACTCTATCCTGCCACGGGCTGGGCGACAGCGCGCAGAACGCGCACGCGCCCAGGAACGCCAGGGCCAGGAGCCGGTTTCGTGTCGAGGGATTCACGCGGGACGCCATAGGTCATTGGCAAGGGGCTGAGGCGACGGGTGCAATTCTAGCCCCCGGCGCCGCGTCTTGTCAAGGCCATCGGCATCCGCCGGTTGCGGAGAAGGGCACCGGTCGGGTATACTATGCCGGCTGTCGGAAACCGCAAGGGACACCTGAGGAGTAACCGGTGAAGTACGATATCCGCGACATGAAGCTGGCGAACCAGGGCCGGGACAAGGTCGAGTGGGCCGAGGAGGCGATGCCCGTGCTGCGCCTCATCCGCGAGCGCTTCGCCAGGGAGAAGCCGCTCAAGGGCGTCACCATCGCCGCCTGCCTCCACGTGACCACCGAGACCGCCAACCTGATGCGGACCCTTCAGGCCGGCGGGGCGAGGCTGGCCCTGTGCGCCTCCAACCCCCTCTCGACCCAGGACGACACGGCCGCCGCGCTCGTGAAGCACTACAAGGTGCCCACCTTCGCCATCCGCGGCGAGGACCGCAAGACCTATTACCAGCACGTCCACGCCTGCCTCGACGCCAAGCCGCACCTCTCGATGGACGACGGCTGCGACGTGGTCTCGACCATTCACTCCGAGCGGAAGGACCTGCTGCCGCACATGCTCGGCGGCTCCGAGGAGACGACGACGGGGGTCATCCGCCTCCGCGCGATGGAGGCCGAGGGCGTGCTCGCCTACCCCATCATCGCCGTGAACGACGCCGACACGAAGCACCTGTTCGACAACCGCTACGGCACGGGCCAAAGCACGATTGACGGCATCGTGCGGGCGACCAATCGCCTGCTGGCCGGCTCCGTGTTCGTCGTGGCCGGCTACGGCTGGTGCGCCCGCGGCGTGGCCACCCGCGCACGCGGCATGGGCGCACACGTCATCATCACCGAGGTGGACCCCCTCCGCGCCCTGGAGGCCGTGATGGACGGCTATCAGGTGATGCCGATGGCCGACGCCGCCCCCGCCGGCGACATCTTCGTCTCCGTCACAGGCAACCGCACGGTCATCACCGCCGAGCACTTCGAGAAGATGAAGGACGGCGCCTGCGTGTGCAACAGCGGCCACTTCGACATCGAGGTGGACATCCCGGCCCTCAAGAAGCTCGCCAAGTCCGTCAAGCGCGTCCGCGAACACGTTCAGCAATTCACCCTCACGGACGGCCGCCGCATCAACCTCTTGGCCGAGGGCCGCCTCGTCAACCTCGCCGCCGCCGAAGGCCACCCCGCGTGCGTCATGGACATGAGCTTCGCCAACCAGGCCCTCGCCGCCGAACACATCGTCAAGAACCAGGGCAAGCTCGAAAAGCGCGTCTACGGCGTGCCCAAGGAGATTGACCGCGAGATCGCCCGTCTCAAGCTCCTGAGCATGGGCGTGGCCATTGACACCCTCACGCCCGACCAGCGCAAGTACCTGTCCTCCTGGCAAATGGGCACATAGGCGAGCCAATGCCGTGCGGCTGTACCTGATCAACCCCTCCAACCCATTGGTCAGCATCGTCCACGTCAAGGAGAGCCGCTGGAACCGCTACCGCGTGTGGAAGCCGCTCAGCCTGATGGTGCTCGCGGGGCTGACCCCGCGGGACTGGGACGTGACGATAGTTGACGAGAACCTGGGCGCGCCGGACTACTCGGCCATGCCCCGGCCCGACCTGGTGGGCATCACGGCCTTCACCTCGCAGGCGAACCGCGCCTACGAGGTGGCCGCCCACTTCCGCAGCCTGGGCGTGCCCGTCGTCATGGGCGGCATCCACGCCACAATGTGCCTGGCCGAGGTCGCCGAGCGCGTGGACGCGGTGGTCACGGGCGAGGCCGAGGGCGTTTGGGCGCAGGTCCTCGACGACGCCCGCCACGGCTGCCTGAAGCCCCGCTACAACGGCGGCCTCGCCGACATGAACGCCGTCCCGCTCGCCCGCCACGACCTCCTGCCGGGACGGTACGCCTTCGGAGCGGTCCAGACCACGCGCGGCTGCCCCCTCAACTGCACCTTTTGCAGCGTCACCGCCTTCAACGGCGCCAAGTACCGCCAGCGGCCCATCCCCGACGTCGTGCGCGAGTTCCAGGCGGTCCGCGAGAAGCACGTCCTGGTGGTGGACGACAACCTGGTCGGCACGCTCCCCGAGCACATCGAGCGCGCGAAGGACCTGTTCCGCGCCCTGGCCCAGGCCAACGTGCGCAAGCAGTGGATCGCCCAGGCCACGATCAACTTCGCCGACGACGAGGAACTCCTCACCCTTGCCGCCAGGGCCGGCTGCCGCGGCGTCTTCATCGGCTTCGAGTCCCCAACGCCCGACGGGCTCCGGGAGATCGGCAAGAAGTTCAACCTCCTGAAGGGCCGCGACTTCCGCGCCTCCGTCCGCCGCATCCAGCGCCACCACATCCTGGTCGTCGGCTCATTCATCCTGGGCCTGGACGTGGACGAGCCCGGCATCGGCAAGCTCATCGCCGACGTGGCCACCCGTTACGGGGTGGACAACCTGAACACCCTGTTCCTCACCCCCCTGCCCGGCACCCGCCTGTGGGACCAGATGAAGGCTGACGGCCGCCTGGGCCTCGGCGCGTTCCCCGAGGACTGGAAGTACTACACCCTGACCTTCCCCGTGGCCAAGTACAGGCACTTGTCCATGGACGCCATCATCGAGGAGATGATGGCGTGCGACCGGAGGTTCTACTCCCTGCCGCGCATCCTGGGCAGGGTGTGGAGCAGCCTGTGGCGGCGCCGCAAGCCCCTCATCAGCCTTGTCGCCAACCTCTCCTACCGAAGCAACATCCGCGTGGACGACCAGGCCTACGCCGACTTCCAGCGCCACCTGGCCTCCAGAGGCCCCTCCGACGCGCCGCCCAGCACGCCCCCAAGGGCTCTCAGCGATTCGGCGGCACCCTCGGAGGGGTCATGACCGCCTGAAGGCGGGACCCCGAGCCAGGAGAGCGGCTCGTCGGGAGTCCTGCCTTCCGGCAGCCAGGTAGGGCGTGCATACGTGCACGCGGAACGACGCATGAAGACCAATGCCGCGCGAATCCTGGATACCCTCGGCCCCATCGCCCGCGCCAAGCCCAAAGGAGACCTGCAATGAGCCTGCGAACGACCGCCTTTGCTGCCGCGGCCCTCGCCTTCGCCGCCACAGCCCCCGCCGCCGATGCCCCCGCCCCCGGCCCCTGGCGCGTGTTCATCCTGTCCGGCCAGTCGAACATGGAGGGCAAAGGCTCGATCAAGCACCTCGAACAGCTCCTGGCCG
Organism: Planctomycetota bacterium; assembly: GCA_016872855.1. Lineage (GTDB taxonomy): Bacteria > Planctomycetota > PUPC01 > DSUN01 > DSUN01 > DSUN01. The sequence continues at coordinate 1,743 of VGYV01000549.1, read as the reverse complement.
ACGAGAAGACGGCTCCCTCCTACCGCCACCTGCGCGACGGCGACAAGTGGGTCGAGCGGCCCGACGTGCTGATCCGCTACACGAACGGCGACAAGATTGACAAGAAAGGCCCCCTCAGCGTCGGCTTCGCCAACCCGCCCGACCGCTTTGGCGTCGAGCTTCAGTTCGGCCACGTCGTCGGCGACCGCCTCAAGGAGCGCGTCCTCCTCATCAAGGTCTCCTGGGGCGGCCGCAGCCTGCGCTTCGACTTCCGCCCGCCCAGCTCCGGCCCGGGCGACTTCGATGCCGACTGGCTGGCCAAGACGGCCAAGCGGGCGGGCTGGGAAGGCGACCCCGCCAAGTTCGCCGGCCACAACTACCGCGACCTCGTCCGCCTCACCCACGAGACCATGGCCAACCTGAAGACCCTCTTCCCCGAGTACGACGGCTCGGGCTACGAGCTCTCGGGCTTCGTCTGGTTCCAGGGCTGGAACGACATGCTCGACGCCGCGCACCACAAGGAGTACGGCCCGAACCTGGCGAACCTGCTCCGGGACCTCCGCACCGACCTCGGCGTGCCCGACCTCCCGATGATCGTCGGCGAGCTGGGCCAGAGCGGCACAGAGCAGCAGATCCCCGAGCAGTACAGGGCCAAGCACATGAGCTTCCGCGCCCAGCAGGAAAGCGTCTCCAAAATGCCCGAGTTCAAGGACACGGTCCGCTACGTCCCCACGGGCGTCTGCATGGTCTTCGACGGCCCGCAATTCGACGGCGGCTACCACTATCGCGGCCGTGCCGACGTCTTCTTCCGCATGGGCGACGCCTTTGGCAAGGCCATGCTTCCCCTCCTCAAGCCCGCCCCCACCGACCAAAGCGCCCAGATCAAGAAAGCCTGCGACGCCGCGAAGCAGAGATACGGCCTCGGCAAGTGAGGCCCACGCAACAAAGTCGCAATGCCTCAGTGACGGGTGGCGACACAACGGGCTCCGCGTGCGTAGTGCGGCCTTCAGGCCGTACCGATACGGGCTGAAGCCGGCACTACAAGCATTGGTCACTCCCTGCCCCCCGTAACTGAGGCATGAGGGCGTACCCACGAGCCAGCTCGGCTGGGCGTGGCCCCTCTCGGGCGCCGCGTCCCCATGCTAGGGGCAGCCCTCGTGGCTGCCCCTACGGGTGAGAAAAGACACCCGCTGTCATTTCTGGGTCTCGCGCCATCGGTAGCGATGTAAACGCTGTGTGGACAGTAGTTTACGCTGATCCACAGCTGCGCGTGATGAAAAAAGACAGCGGGTGTCTTTTCTCAGGAAGAGCGGTTGAGTCGGACGAGCCGGAAAAAATCGGTGAGGCCACTTGACAAGCCTCGGTAATATGGTATACTGAGCACGTGGGCGATGGAGTCATATACTCCCCGCGCAAAGGGTGTGCCGGCGGAACGGCGCGCCCAACGGCTGGCACGTAGGCGAGCCGCTGCATACCAACCTGATTCCGCAAATCCAAAGCTATCAGCGGATTACGGCCACGCCACTGCCCCCACCGGGCCGCGGCAAGTCGTTGCTCGCGCTCGACATGGCCGCGCGCGTGAGCCGCGGCGCCCCGTGGCCGGACGCGGCGGGCGGGCGGATTCTGTCTTCTTTGTTCGGAGCTTTACACCAGGCGGCAGCGGCGCTAGTACTCTGTCAAGTCAGGACTGATGGGTAGAGTTTGTGCAGCTTCCTTCTGGCGTCCTCGATGGTGAACTGCCAGTTGATGGTGGCGGCCTTGGCG
>VGYV01000548.1 GCA_016872855.1 Planctomycetota bacterium | reverse complement strand
GTCCCACGCTTGACACGCCCATTGTGTGGAGAAGCCTTCTTCTTGGCAAGACCCGTCTCGAAAAACAACTCCTCAGAGAACCCCCCAATCTGGCAATGCCGGGAGCTGTACTGAGAATACGGTCGCCCTGAGCGCAGTTGATTTCACGCACCCAGTTCGACGCTAGGAGGCCCTCGCGCGTACGCGCGAGGGCCAGCATTGTGTGAGACTTGACTCTCGAGGCGCCAGCGGCCCGCGCTACGATGCCATGCCGTCAGCAGCCAACGAGTGTGCGAGAGTGTAGCCTGTCAGGGGCGAGGGTCTACTCAACCGGCTTGATCGTGTCGAGCGCGTGCTTGAGGAGGACGATCTGGCCCTCTTCGGTTTCCACCAGGCAGTTGTAGCGGTCGTGCTCGACCAGGGTGGCGGTGATCGTGGGGCCGCCGCGGAGTGCGAAGGCCGCCTTCTTGCCAATGTAGCGGTTCAGAATGTCCGTCGCGGCTGGGCCGGGTGCGGCGGCCTTGAGCTTCTTGCGGATGCCCTCCATCTGCTTCTTCAGTTGGGTGATCTCGTCCTCGAACACCTTCAGAGCCGGCGGTAGGCCCACAGGAGAACTCCTCAGCAAGCAGTCGCAGACAAGTGAGCGCCTTCCACTGGGATTCTAGCAGAGCGCCCGCATACATGCAAGGCAATTTGCGGGCGCTTGCTGAGGTGAGGCTACTGCGGAGGTTTGCCCGAGCTCAGTTCCTGGATATTCTGGGCGTAGCGGCGGACGTAGGCCCGCTCGTCGGCGGCGTGGCGGGCGGCGAGGCCCGGGCGCGGGGCGCCGAGCCTGGCCAGGGCCTCGGCGATGGCAAGGTCGAGCTGCCAGCGGGCGTCCTCGCGCGCGGGGCTAGCGCCCGGGACGCTGACCTGGAAGACGCGCTCCGCCACGATGTCCGTGCGGTCAGCCAGGGCGTTGAGGGCGGGCGCGGCGGCGGGGTCGGCGATGCGGCCGAGGGCGCGGACTGCGGCGATGCGGGCGTCGAGGTCGGCCTGCGGGTCGTCGAGGAGCTTGCACAGTTCAGGCACGGCGGCGCGGTCGGCGATGCGGCCGAGGAGGACGGCGGCGGATTTCCAGAGGGGGGCGGCCTTTCGGCCCTCGGGCACGTCGGCCCTTCGCTCGGCGAGCGCGGCGCGCAGCTCGGGCGCGGCCTCGGGACGCTTGAGCATGGCGAGGGCGACGGAGGCCCAGAAGCGGGTGGCCGGCTTCTCCGCCTTCGCGGCGTCGAGGAGGAGGGGCAGGGCCTCGCGGCCGCGGCGGATGAGGTTGAAGGTAGCTTCCGAGGTCTTCTCCGTGCCAAGTTCCGCGACGCGCTGTGCCAAAGGCAGCGCCGGCACCTGCGGCGGCATCCAAGCGCTCTCGTGCAGGGCCTCGGCGGGCGCCAGGGCCATGTCCGAAGTTGTGGCACGGCTGGCTTGCCCAGCCGTGTCTGCACGGTCGGGCAGGCCGACCGTGCCACGGAGGGCGGGCGATGGCGGGGGGCCGAGGGCGCCGGACTTGAGGAGGGCGGCCTGGATGGGTTCGACGGGCAGCTCGCGGGGGGTGAGGCCGCGGGCGGCGGCGAGTGCGGCGGCGATGCCTGCGGCCTCGCCGATGCGTTGGAGGTCGCGCTGCATGCGGAGCTGGTTGTGGGCGTCGTGGGTGATCGAAAGGGCGCGGCAGGCCATGAGCAGCCCCTCGACGCCCGCGGGCAGGAGGCAGCGATAGGGGATTTCGCAGCCGAAGCGCCGCCCCCAGTTGCCCAGGAGCCACACCCAGAGCATCGCCTCGTCGCTCTCGTTCTCGTAATCGAAGCCGTGGTTGTCGTAGTGTGAGTAGGCATAGGCGATGACGTCGGGGAACTGGCGGCCTGCGATCTCGTCGCCCATCGTGAGCCGGTAGTCGCCCACGACCTGGCGGCTGTTGCGGAGGCCCAGGATGGGCGCGATGTAGACCAGGCGGGTCTTCGCGTCGAAGCGTTCGCGCCAGTAGTGGCCCAGGGCGCGGCGGCGCGCCCGCGTCATGTCCACGGCGTCGGTTGGGTCGCAGTAGCCGGCGTCGAAGTTGGTGATGAGCAGCTTCCCGTCGTCGCTCAGGCGGCCGGCGGCCAGCGAGTAGGCATGGGGGAGGCCGTCGGTGGCGCGGCCGAAGGTGAATTGCGCGCCCGCCATCGCCGCAAGATCGCCGTCGCCCGTGCCATCCACAAACGCCTTCGCCCGGTAGAGCGCGTTGCCGTCCGGCCCCGCGGCGACCACGGAGCGGAGGCGACGGACCAGTTGCACCGTGTCCCCACGCTTCGCGGGGAGGCGGCTGGGGACCGATTCCGTCTGCGCGCCCGTGATGGTGGTGCTGTAGACCACTTCGACGCCGGCCTCGGCGGCCATGAGTTCGAGGGCCACCTTCTTGGCCTCGGGGTGGAAGCCTGCGGCGGGGCCGAAGAGGGGGACGAGGTCGGCCACGCGGCGGTCCAGTTCGTCCTGGAGGCCGCCTGCGACGCCGTGGTAGTAGGAGTGGATTCCGCCGCCCGTGCCGATGCCGCCGAGGCAGGTGGACTGTTCGATGAGGATGGTCTTCGCCCCCTGGCGAGCAGCGGCGATGGCGGCCAGCGCCCCGCCCGTGCCCCCGCCGCACACCACCACATCGGCCTCGTGAGCCGGCGGCGCGACCTGGGAGTGGGGAAGGGGAGCGGGCCGGGTGATGGCGGGCAGTTCAGCTAGCCCGACCGCAATGGCCTCCACAGCCGCGTCGCCGATGGCAAGTCGTTGAGAGGGCGTTACGCCGCGATGAGGCGTGGGCTCCACACCGACCCACGGCCCCGCAGGGAAGAGGTTCCTCACGGCGTTTGGCCGCGAGACCATCCGCCAGGAGGAGAATGGGTAGGGCTCGACGGAAGCCGCGGTGACGAGAGCCTTGGCGGGGATCTTGAGCCCCCGACGCGCGTCGCCCAGCACGTCGGGCCACGCTCTGCGGGCAAGGCCGATGTCGCAGCACTCGATGCAGTACCCCATCACGAACTCGTCAGGCCACTTGCCTGGGCCGAACTGGATGTTGATCGCGGGGTACACGTCGCCCAGGCCTGCATGGTCCACATGCGCCTCCCCCGGCCACAGGTTGCCGAGGAAGAAGGCATACCAAGCGGTCGCTTCGGCAGGCGGCTCGGCCTGCCCGCCTGCCAGGCGCCACAGGAGGGCGTTCTCCGTGGCATCCACGAACGCCCGGGCGCGGACGGTGACCTCCCCCGACTTCGTGCCGAGGAGGACGCCGCTGACACGGTCGTCCTGGATGCCGATGGCGACGGGCTGCGCGTAGAGGAGCACGTCAATGCCCGCGGCAGCCGCCTCGCGGTCAAGGACCATCTCGGTGATCGCTGGGTCGAGCCCCCCCTCGCGGAAGCCCCCTGCGGCACCCACAGCGTCCGCCAACCACCGGCCCGCACCAGAGCTTGGCTCGCCCGGCTCGAACACGTAGGCCCAGGTGATCTCCCAGCCGAGGACGGGGCGGCGCTCGATGAGGGCGACGCGGTGGCCGCGGCGTGCCAGGTCGCGGGCCGCCGCGAAGCCGCACAAGCCGCCGCCGAAGACCGCCACGTCGTAGCAAGTGTCGGGGTCGAACACGAGGAACTCCTCCAAGAGGCCCCGACAGGCGCAGCAAACGTGCCGCATTATAGGCGCGCAGCCCGCCCGCCGCAAGCACGCAAGGGCCTGACACGCCCCCGGTTTCCCGCGCACGCCCTTCGACCAGTGCCGTGCCTCCTGCGCTGACCCGGGCGGAGGTGCCGGGGAGCGCGGCCCCGCCCCTCTCCCGCTCCGCTGCGACCGAAAGCGGCATCTGCGATGCCGCACTCCACATCCCTCCCGTCACGGACGCGCGTGGATTATGGAGTGCGGCGACGAAGTCGCCGCTTTGGCCCCCCCAGCACAGCGAGGAGATCCTCCCGCAGCCGCGTGGGATGCGATGCTTGCGGAGTTGAACAACTCCGGAGGCATCGCTTGTGGCGTCCAGTGCGCGGGGGCGGTCAGATCTGCCAGGGCTGGCGCATGGGGCGGGAGCGAAGGCGGTTGGCCTCGGGGCCTGGCCCGAGCGAAGTCGAGGGCTCGCCGACGAACTCCTCGCGGGCGGGGTCCCAACGAAGCGGGCGGGCGAGCCAATGGGCGATGCAGCCGAGGTGGCTGACGGTCGTGGAGCGCGCGCCGACCGCCACGTCGCACGCGGGCCGCCGCCGCGCGCGGATGCAGTTGAACCAGTCCTGATGGTGGTTGTTCACGGGATGGGCGTCGCCCGGCGGCAAATGGTGCTGGCGAACGATGTCCTCGGGCTGGCTGCGGAGGTAGCCCTCGCGGCCGACATGGACCCAGCCGGCGTCGCCGACGAACACAGCGCCGAAGTTCTGGACGGGCGTCGCCTCGTCCCAGCCATCGAGCCTGAACTCGCGCTGCCGCGGCAGGCGGTCGTGGACGACCTGGCAGAGGACGCCGCTGGCGTAGCGATAGGTGAGGAGGGGCGCCCGCCCCGTCTCGGGCGGGATGATCTCGACGGGGCCGCTGGCGTCCATGCCGAGGCCCCACTGGACGACGTCGAAGGCGTGGACGGTGTTGCTGGTGAGGTTCCCGCCGCCGAAGTCGCGGCAGAAGTGCCAGGGGACCACGCCGTGCCACTGGCCGTAGGGGTGGAAGCGGCGGTTGTAGGGCCGCCAGGGGGCGGGGCCGAGCCAGAGATCCCAGTCCAGCCCCTCGGGCACGGGCTCGGCGGGCAGGCTCACGTCGTCGCAGGTGCCCGCCATGTTCACGTAGACGATGCGAATGGTGCCGAGGGCGCCGGCTCGGACGAGCTGGCAGGCGCGGATGAACTCAGGGGTGGAGCGCTGCTGTAGGCCGATCTGGCAGACGCGGGCGTAGCGGCGGACGGCGGCGACCATCGCCTGGGCTTCGGCGATGGTGAGGGAGATGGGCTTCTCGCAGTAGATGTCCTTGCCCGCCTGGGCTGCGAGGACGGTGGCAAGGCCGTGCCAGCGGTCGCCCGTGGCGATGACCACGGCGTCAATGTCGGACCGGGCGAGGAGTTCGCGGAGGTCGTTGTGGGCGTCGCAGCGGGCGGGGCGGCCTTGCGTGGCGTAGGCGTCCTCGGCGGTCGCCTCCGCGCGCTCGCGGCGCCAGCGGTCCACGTCGCACGCCGCGACGATCTGCACGTCGGGATACGCGGTGCAGCAGCGGAGGTGTCCTGAGCCCATGGCGCCTACGCCGATGAAGCCGAGGCCGATGCGGCTGCTCGGCGGCGCTGTGCCCTCGGCCCCAAGGGCCGAGGCAGGGACCACGAGCGGTGCGACGCCCAGGGCGGCGGTCCGGGCGAGGAATTGACGGCGAGCGACTGGCATCGCCGAGGTCTCCCTGGCTCCGCGCCGAGGTCGGCTTGGAGATGGCCTCCCTCTCCCTTGGGGAGAGGGCTCGGGTGAGGGTGCTTGTGTGCCTCGCAGCCCCCCGAGAAGCACCCTCGCCCCGCGCCCGCTAAATAGCTTTCAGCGATTCGGCGGCGCCTTCAGAGGGGACAAGACTGCCTAAACGGCCTGTCGATTTACCCGGAACTGCGGATGCAGACAACGGAGGTCCAGGACCTGCCGCGGCGCGTCGCCGTGAGAAGACGCGGTGAGCCGGAGAAGGTCGCCTCAGCACGACGTGCTGCCGGTGC
>VGYV01000547.1 GCA_016872855.1 Planctomycetota bacterium | reverse complement strand
AACGCCTTCCAGCATGGAGGTCTGGTCACTTCTTCGCCACCTCTCCCCCCGGTCGATCAAAGACAGAACAGAAGAGATCTGATCTTGAAGACCGACCGGGACATCATACCAGGGAGTAGGTGCCGAAGTTCTGGTCGCTCACCCTCAGGGCGATGCGCCAATGCGGGGCGTCGGGCTCCGGCGTTCCGCAGAGCTTGCTGCCGACGGGCGGCGGGACCACCCTCTCAAAGGAAGGGCCACCCTCGTGGCACCTCTCTGCGACCTCGAAGAACGGCGTCTTCGCCAAGGCATCCACGATGCTCGCCGCCTGCTCCGGCGAAAGCCGCGCAACGGCTGAAGCCGGCGTCCCATCGGGCAGGACGGGTGGCTGATGCTGAAGAGTGAACCCGCCCCACGCCGCCGGCCACAGGGTCACTGAGCGCAGCTTGACGGCCGCGGAATCCCTGTCTTCCGGGGACAGGTCAACGTGCACAACGAGCGACCCCGCCTTCTCCTTGAGTTCCTTGATTACTGCCGCGGCCCGGTTGGCGGGCTTCTCCCAGCCCGGGGGCGGCACGAGGCGCAAGTCCTCCAGAGACCCCAGCAACGGCGGCGCCGTCAGCTCCACGAGTTCCACGTCCTGCTTGCTGCCCTTGACCCTGCCCGTCACGGCCACGCCGAACCCGTCATCCAGGGCATAGGCGTAGTACTGGCAGACACCATAGGGCCACTCGCTGACGGCCCTCTCGGGCTGCCCTTCAGGCGTGAGCGCCGGCGGGAGGATGGCCTTCATCTGCCTCACCGTCGTGCCCGGCTTGATGAGCTTGGCGAGCGCCTCCCAAAGCAGTTTTCCCCCCTCGGGATGCTGCTTGCGCACCTCAGCCGCCGCGGCACGAAGCTCTTCCTCGGTAGGGGCGCCCGCCACTGACAAGCCGTAGACAATGCCGAGGCTGATCAAGGCGGCGAGACGGAGGAGGCACGCGAGGGATACAGGGCGGACGCTGTGCTCCGCAGTGTACTTGGCCATGTGAGACCCCCGATGTCCAGTACCCGAAAACCGACAACCGATAACCGAAAACCCATTCGAGGACGAGGACGACGACGAGGACGAGGACGATTGAAGATCACCCCTTGATCACCCCCAGGGGCCGCATGCGGCAGACCTTGCGGGAGAGGCCGGCGCGGTGGACGACCTCGACGACGTGATTGACGTCCTTGTAGGCCGCAGGCTGCTCCTCGGCCAGGCCCTTCCAGTCGGTGCCCCGCACAACTATGCCCTGGTCGGCCAGGCGGCGGGCCACGTCGCGGCCGTGGGCCGACTTGATGGCCTGGGTGCGGCTCATGACACGCCCCGCGCCGTGGCAGGTGGTGCCGAAGCTCTCCTCCATCGCCTTCTGCGTGCCGACGAGGAGGTAGGAGGCCCTGCCCATGTCGCCGGGGATGATGACTGGCTGGCCCAGGTGGCGGTACTCGGCGGGCACCTCGGGATGGCCGGGCGGGAAGGCCCGCGTGGCGCCCTTGCGGTGGACGCACAGCGTCCGCTCGCGCCCGCCGACCGCGTGCTTCTCCATCTTGGCGATGTTGTGGGCCACGTCGTAGATGAGGTCCATGCCCAGGGCGGCGGGGCTGGACTGGAAGAACTCCTCGAAGGCAAGGCGGACGAGGTGCATGAGGGCCTGGCGGTTGGCCCAGGCGTAGTTGGCGGCGCAGCGCATTGCGCCCAGGTAGCGCTGGCCCTCGGGGCTGTTCACGGGGGCGCAGGCGAGCTGGCGGTCGGGCAGGCCGATCTGGTACTTCTGCGCGGCCTTGACCAGGCTGTTCACGTACTCGTCGCAAATCTGGTAGCCGAAGCCGCGCGAGCCTGAGTGGATCATCACGGTGACAGAGCCGACGCCGAGGCCGAAGGCCTCGGCCGCCGCCTGGTCGTACACCTCGTCCACGACCTGCACCTCGACGAAGTGGTTACCCGAGCCGAGGGTGCCGCACTGGCCGGCGCCGCGCTCGTAGGCGCGGTGGCTCACCACGTCGGGGTCGGCGCCGTCGAGGCAGCCGTTGGCCTCCGTGTGGTCGAGGTCCTCGGCGCGGCCGTAGCCTCGGCGGACGACGTAGCGCGCGCCCTCGGCGACGAGCTTGCGCTCCTCGTCGTGCGAGAAGCGGATGTGGCCGCTCTTGCCCACGCCGCAGGGCACGGTGGCGAAGAGTTTTGAGACCAGCCCGCGGAGGTCGCGGCGAACCTGGTCTTCGGTGAGTCTCGTGCGGACGAGGCGGACGCCGCAGTTGATGTCGTAGCCCACGCCGCCTGGGGAGACGACGCCGCCCTCCTCTGGGTCGGTGGCGGCGCAGCCGCCGATGGGGAAGCCATAGCCCCAATGGATGTCGGGCATGGCCATCGAGCGGCCCACGATGCCTGGCAGGAAGGCCACGTTGGCCACCTGCTCGGGCGCGTTGTCCGTCACCACCTGCTTGATCATCTCGTCGTCGGCGTAGATCAGGCCGTCGGTGTGCATCCCGTGCTTGTAGGAGCGCGGGATCTTCCAGCGGCAGTCGTCAATCCTGTCGAGGGGGCCGTGCCAGGCCTTGTCGCTCATTGTAGGTCTCCTGGAAAGCTGCGAGCCACGAGCGGCGAGCCGCGAGCAAGAACGAGCCAACAATGCTCACCTTCTCCGATGCTCGTAGCTCGAAGCTCGCAGCTCGCGGCTACTCCATTATACATCGAAAAGCACTTCGGCGGCCCACCCATCCGGCGTCCGCTCCACCTTGAAGCCGTGATAGGTCACCGCCTTGATCTCGGTGCCGCCGTGATGGCGGCCGGGGTCGAAGCGTTCGCCGTGGCAGAGGGCGCGAACATGAGTCGCGTCTGCCTCGACCTCGAAGCGGCGGGCGAGGAAGCCCTCGGCGCTGAAGCGGAAGAGCAACTCGCGCAGCCAGGCGTGGACCAGTTCCTCCGCGTCGTCGGCCCCGAGCGCGACTTCGGCGGCAATCTCCTCGCCGGTCTCGCCCCCTTCGACAAGGATCGAGAGCATCCCTTCGGCGCAGGCCACGAGCAGCTCCGCCAGCGTATCGCCCCGCGCGCGAATGGCCGCGTCCGCCGTGTGCTCAAGCAACTCGAACGAGTGCATCACAGCTCCCTGATGCTCAGTCCGCGAGGCGCTCGCGCCACTCGAGTCGGTCTGAAGCCTTGCTCAGCTTGCCTCCGGGGAACCACATCTCGACCGGTCGCGAGGTCCGCCGGTACAGCCTGGTGAGGGACGAATGCCACAGGGAAGAGACCTCCAGCCGCTCCCTGGGCAGAACAATGCCCTCGAAATCCCTGCGGTGCTGTGCTACGAACGTCATTTCCGCCATCCTGCCGGCAGGGTAGATGGCATCGTCCTGCTTTGCCAGTTCCCTGATGGCTTCCGAAGCCATCCTGAGTTCTCTGATCGGGCGTGCTGCCTGGGCCTTTCCGTAGTTCGGGTCGCCCACGTAGATGGGGCCGTGAACGATCTCAGAGTAGTGGAAGCTCAGGCCGAACATTGCCAGGGTGAGCACCAAGGCGAGCCCATTCATGAGGTGCCGGTTGCCTACCCAGAGCGCCGTTGCGAGGAGGCACAAGCCAGGGATAGCCCATTGCATGATCGGCTGTCCCGCCGTGCATGCATGCCCCGCAAAGCTGCCCGCGAGCACGATTAGGATTAGGGCTCCGCCAAGGAGAGCCGCCCTCTCGCGCCCTGGCCTGTTCGGTTTCCCCCCACAGACGCACGCCAAGAGCGTTAGCAGGGGGAGGGCGATCAATGCCAAAGCGTGCAAGTTCCCCACCATGTTCCCGTCCCTCGATGAGCAACCTTCGTTTACAGGGTACTGCGCCCGCGGCGGCTTGTCAATCTACTTCAGTTCTGCGATGTCAGCGGCCTTTGGGTCGAGGCGGAGGGCGTAGGGCTGGCAGTGGTAGGTGTCAACGCCCCAGATGAGCTTGCGCTTGGCGTCGTACATCACGCCACAGGAGTGGCCGGGGCCGCGAGGGGTGAGGGGGATGGCCTTGCGGTCACGCTTCTCGACCTCGTAGGCGATCTTGAGGGAGACCCAGCGGTTGCCCGCGCAGTCGTAGGCGGGGGTGCGCTGGAAGCCGTCGGCATCCGCCGGCATGAGCGCCCCGAAGATGACCAGATCGCCCGTCGGCTCGTAGCAGGCGCGGTCGATGGCGAAGCCCTGCGCCACCCCAGCGTTGGGTGGTGAAAGTGCGCTTGCCGCCAGGGTCTTCAGGTCGAGGGCGTGGACCTGGCCGTCGTACTTCTGGCTGTAGCCGGTGCGGAAGAAGATCAGCCGGTCACGCGTGGAGTCGTACACCACGGTCGAGTAGTCCACGGACGAACCAGGCAGCTTGCCGTTGAGCTTCAGTTCCTCCCAGGTCTTGACGTTGGATTCGAAGCGGAAGATGTGGCCGCTCTGGTTCCAGCACAGGAGGCCCCCGGGCGTGGGGACGAGATTGAGCGTATAGAAGCAGTCGCCGTAGGCCATTCCCTTCGGCTTGGGGCCGCGGCCGACCCAGTCGGCCACGTCGGGGTCGTAGACGAAGTAGTGCTTCGTCTGGCCGGTGAAGAGCATGAGCTTGCTCAGGGGGTCAACGCCGTAGCTCTGGTAGGTGTGGCCTGTGACCCAGGGGCGGAGGTTGAAGTTGAAGCCCGCGGGGTAGCTGGTGTTGGAGTAGGTCTGGCCGAGGGGGAACTCGACGGGGTAGGGCAGCTCCCAGCGATTGGTCGAGAGATGGTAGTGAAGCACGTCGGTGCCGCAGTGCGAGGAGTGGCCGCCGCTCCAGACCAGGATGAGGTCGCGGTCGGGGTCGAGGACGGCGGTTCCCCAGCAGCGGTCGAGGCGGGGGATGTGGGGGGGCTTGAGGGGCACCCATTTGTTCGCAGGCATGTCCTTGAGGCGCGCGGCCACTTCGGCGGGGTCGGGCTTGGGGTCGCGCAGGAAGAAGTCGGGGTGGTAGGGGCCGGTGCGATAGGTTCGGGAGGCGGGCGGCTCGCCCTTGCCGCCACCAGTCCAGGTGTTCGCCGCGATGTCGTAGGCCCATTCGCCATCGCCCACGTCTTTATACTGCCCGCCGCAATAGTCGGTGGACGACGAGTAGGTGTAGCCGCCGGTCAGCGTGACCTTGCCATCGCCCGCGGCCTTGAGCTGGTGGTTTGCCCGCGGAGCGGGGGCGGAGGCGGGCTGCCGCTGCATCCATTTGCGCTTCGCCATGTCGAAGACCCAGGTGTCGTTGGTCAAGTGGTCGAGGTGGTCCCCGCCGAAAAGCACGAATAGCCCGGTCCTCGCGTCGTAGGCGATGGGGCTGAGCGCGCGGGGCGAAGGCTCGGCATCGAGCGCATCCGCCGCCCTCTCGAGGTCAACCTGCGCGGCCCACATCGCCTGGATCAATCCAGGCGAGATGCCCTTCGCAAGAGCGCCGAGCTTCTCCCCTGCCGAGCGCACGAAGCCCTCGGCAAGCGTCAACCGGGCTACCTCGTCCGCGGTGGGCATCCTCTCCCTTATCAGGACGGCGATCAGGTTCAACGCGAGCTTGGCCAGTTCGGGGGAGAGATCGGCGTCGAATCGCCCTTCGAAATAGAGATGCCGTGCGCGGGCCGCGAGGTTCTTGATTTGAGCCGCTTCGGGGTTCTTTGTGGGTAGCCCCCAGGGGTTGTGGTTGTCGGTCGGCGCGAGCAGCTGGCGATCCAGCGCCGGC
>VGYV01000546.1 GCA_016872855.1 Planctomycetota bacterium | reverse complement strand
GAGCCCTCGGCCCGACAAGCCGGCCTGGAGTCCGCGAAAACCACCCACCTCGTGGGCACCGGCGGACTCCGCATCGAAAATCGCTCTTGACTTCCGCATGCCGGTCTGGTCACCCACTCGTAGGTGGCGAGTGCTCTCCATCCACACATGCTGCCAAGGTAGGGCCTCCCGATGAAGTGCCTCATTCCCGCCGCATTGGCTCTGCTTGCCGGCTGCCTCCCTCGTGGGGGAGTCAAGAAGCCGGATGTTCCACCGCCCTTGCCTGTGCTTGGGCCGACGGCGCTGGTGGCCGACTCGGGCGATGGGAAGGCGTTCCTGCGGTGGAATCCGCAGATTGAGGACAAGAGGGTTGTCGGGTGGCGGGTGCGGGGGCCGCAGGGCGATGGCGCGCTGCTCACTGAGCCGGCCTGCGTCGTGACCGGGCTGACGAATGGGCAGAGCTATCGCTTCACCGTCGTCGGCGTCCTCGCCGAGGGGCGCCTCACGCCGCCGAGCAACACGGTCGTGGTCACGCCGAGAGCCGTCGCCGCGGCGAAGCTCTCGGACCTGCGGGCGTGGCAGTGGGACGCCCGAACGGGCACGCTGAGCAAGGGCGACCGAAGCGATTCGCTCTCCTTCGGCGACCACAAGGACGTGCCACTCGTCGCCCACCCCATCCGCGTGACCTTCCCCGACGGCCAGGAGCTTATCTACGACCGCTTCCGCCCCGTGGACTGGAAGACGCGCGACGGCGAGCATCTGCTCTATCCGAGGCACTTCGGCAACGGCCTGGACATCGGGCGTTTCGATTCCCGCGGCCTTTCCCTCATCATCCCCCCAGAGGGGGCTCGTCAGGTGGAGAAGAGCGAGGACGTGGCCCACTCGCCCGCCCGACCCGTCAACCCCGACTACCGCGACGCCCAGGCCGGCACCGTTCACCCCCACATCACCGACCCGATGACGCTGCCGCTCGAACGCTACCACCACGACGCCCAGCCCCGCTGGCTCCCGCCGCAAGTCGAGGGCGACCGCGTGACGTTCCACTACTGGCAGCCCATGACGATGATGGGCTACCGAGCCTGGATATTCGTGCGCGTGTGGGAGACCTGGTGGCCCATCGAGCGCGAGCGCCACGGCACCCGCTACCACGGGCTCGCACGCCTCGTCGAGGTCGAGGTGCCCAGCGTCTGGAAGTGGGGCTACCAGGTGATGCTCAACAACGGCTTCGGCCCGGGCGGCTCACGCAAGGGCGTCGTCAGCTACGACACGGGCTTCCGCGAGCCGGGCCGCGAAATCGTGGACTTCTCAGCCGACCGCAACCGCGTGGTCTACTTCCAGGGCCCCAAGCCGCCGCGCCGCGCCGGCGGCTATCACCCAAGCCAGGACTGCCTTCAGTCCCAGCCCCTCATCTTCTACGAGTGGCCCGCAGGCTCCCTCACCATCGCGGCCCGCAGCCTCTACTACCACGCCTCCCAGAACTCCGCGAGCTACCCCGAGCAGGGCGCCGACGGCGTGTGGCCGAGCCTCGCCTGGGACATCGGCCAGGCGGGCAAGCGCATTGCCGTGGACACCATCGAGTACCTCTACACCTCCGACAAGAGCCAGCCCCTGCCCCAGCGCTACCTGAACGCCCGTGCGGAGGCCCTCGCCGCCGTCTCCGAGCGAATGGGCGTCCAAGACACGCTGGCCGCTACGAACGTGACCGGCACCCACTGGGGCGCCAAGGGCGACGGCGGCCCCGCGCCCCACGCCGACAAGTGGGTCGCCAAGCTCAAGGACACGCCCTGCGATGGCTTCTTCAACTACCACGAGTTCTGGCATGCCGTGCCCATCACGGTGCACGACGCCTATCGCCTCGACGCGACACACGACTGCAATCCCCAGATGAAGGCGATGTGCGACAAGCTGCTCGCCGCGGGGCTGAGCCCCGGCTTCTGGTTCCGCCCGGAGTTCGTCAAGACCGCCGTGCCCACCGCCCTCAGCGACCGCATCCCAACCTCCCGCGCCTACTACGGCTACGACTGCTGCTACTACCCCAACGTGGCAGCCCTCCTCGCCGAACGCGGCATCCCCCTCTTCCGCGAGAACACGAACTGGGTCCGCCGCCAGCGCGACGGCGCCTGGCCCGTCGGCACCCCCTACCAGTGGACGCCCATGAGCCTGGCCACGGGCTGGTGGGACCGCATCATGTGGCCGACCCTGTGGATGAGCCGCAAGCTCGGCTTCGGGTGGCTCCTCATGGACGGCGGCTTCGGCGGCCTGTCGGGCGTGGACTACGCTCCCATGCTCAACGGCGAGGCCGACTGCGCCGTCCCCTGCCAGCCCTTCTGGTGGCGCATGTTCCGCACCATGCACCACATCGGCCTCAAGAACTTCGGCGAGTGCACCCTCGGCTGGAAGGCCGGCTTCACCAATCTGGTCGGCGAGACCGACGAGCATTTCCTCTGGATGTTCAACCTCTCGAGCATCTGGGGCTCCATCCCGTGGGGCGCCGAGCAAGTCCACAAGCTCTACCAACTCTACAACGGCCTCCCCATGCCGAATCCCGGCGACAAGAAGGCAGCCGAGACTGAGCGCGTGCGCCGCTTCGCCCGCGACTTCTATCGCCAGCACCGCCCGCCCGACTGGATTGAGCTGCGCGACTTGCGCCAGGACGAATCCCTGGCCATCCGCCCCTGGACCTGGTCCGACGCGATCTGGCACTACGCCGACGGCACCTCGGTCACCTACCCTGCCTTCAATAGGCTCCCCGCCCTGAGCCCCTTGGCCCCCTCCAGGTAGGGCCAGCCCCCTCGGAGCCAACTCAGTCCCGGATCTGGGCAACACGCCCGCCAAAGCGGGACATGGCCCGAAGGGTGCACTAATGGTTAGGGGCCGTCTGCAAGAGAGGCTACTTCGCCGGTGCGGCCGCCGGCGCGGGAGGGCCGGGGACGACCTCGAAGGGGACGGCTGGGAGGAGGCCGAGTGGGGTGCGGACCGGGGCGCGTCTGGGCTGGCCCTCCTTGGCCTCGGGCGTGACCTCGCGGATGGCGTGGAGGATGAGGTTGCCCTTGAGACCAGGCTTGGCTTCCTTGGCGTCGAGGGCGAGGACGAGGGCGACGGCGTCGGCCTCGGCCAGCACCTCCTTGATGGTGATGCCCTTAGGCGGGTCGTCCAGCTCAAAGCGCAGCTCATTGGGCGGAAACGCCTTGGGGAGCGAGAAGAGGACGCGTCCCGTGCCGCCCGAGGCGAGCTTGGCCGGCCCGCTTCCTGCGAACTTGACGGGCGGCGCTCCGCGTCCGCCGCCGCCCATGGTGATGAACCAGTCCTTCGTGGGGACGAGGTGGTAGTAGGCGAATGCCTGCATCATGTATTCTGCGGGGGTGGCGGTGCGGCGGACCTCGGCGCCGCGGATGGCCGCGCATCCCTCGATGGAGAGCTTGGGGGCCGTGCCCTGCGGGGTGATGGGGAAGGTGAGCGTGACGCGCACCTGGTCCTGGCCGTCGGGGACCCAGCCGCTGTTGAGCTCGAAGCCCTTCGGGGCGTCCTTGAGGGAGAGTGCAATTTCGCCGGCGAAGCCGTCCTTGCGGAGGGCGTGGACGGCGATGGGGACGATGGCGCCTGGGCCGGCCTGGATGCTGGAGGGGACGACGCGGAGTTCGTAGTCGGGCTGTGCGGGGCTGATGCGGAGGCGGTAGGCGTGTGCGGGACCGCCCTGGCGCTGGGTGTCGCCGAGGTGGACGCGGTAGAGGCCGTCGGCTGGGAGCTTGAGGCAGAGGAAGGAGTCGGCGTGGTGGGTGGTGAGGCCGGCGCCCTTGTCCTCGTGGTCGTCGTTGACGGCGAGGGTCTTGCCGGCGGGATCGGTGATCTTGAGCAGGGAGTCGAGGGGGGAGCGAAGGCGGCGTGCGTGGACTTCGGCGACCAACTCGTCGCCGGCGCGGCCCTGGAAGGCAAAGACATCCCAGTCGCCCGGCGTGTCCACGCGGCCGTTGATGATGATGGGCAGCTTCACCGCCTGGGCTTTGGGCGGCTCGTTGTTCGGCTCGGCCTCGAGGCACTCGGGCAGGTCGTCGAGGGCGAACGGGACTCGGTTGGAGACCCGTTGGTTCCTGGTGACTGAGACGGGGATGGTGCCGGTCTGCTTGCCCTGGGCATCGAGGGTGAGGGTAGGGGCCGGGAGGTTCCAGCCCTTGAGTTCGAGGGTCGTCTTGGCCCCGATGCGTCCGCCGAGGGGGAAGATGCTGGTGATGAAAGGCAGCTCGCCGACGGCGATGCGGTAGACGAAGTCCTCGCGCCCGCGGTAGATGGAGTCGTGGATTTCGAACGTGTACTCGCCGTCTTCGGGGATTTCGTAGTAGATGACGGGGTCGGGGTCGAAGCGGAAGTCGTCGGAGTAGGCGAGCTCCCTCCCCTTCGGGTCGTAGAGCGCGAGGGTGGCCTGGAACCAGCCGGGCACCGCGTCGGCCAGGTAGGGGACGAGTGAGCGGGCGCTGACGGCGGCGACGAGTCGGGTGCCCTTGCGCACGCGGAAGCGGAAGCGGTCAACGTCCCCTGGCATGATCTGGCCGTTGAGGATGATGGGCAGGTCCTCCGCGTCGGGCAGGTCTATGCCCTCGAGGCGATAGGCGAGCGCCCCTGTGTCGGGCGTGATGTCGTTCGGCTCCTTCTCGCGGTATTCGCGGCACTGGCCGACGTGGAAGTAGAGGGGGTTGGTGATGCCGGCGGCGGCCTTGAGGCGCAGCTCGCGCTGGCCGGGCGGGGCGTTGGACGCGACGGTGAGGCGAACCGTCACCCAGTCGGCGAGCTGGGCGTTTGGCTGGCGCTTTGGGTTGGAGATCATTCTGCGGAACTCGGCGAAGCCGCTGGGGCTGGGGTCGTCAACGCCGAGCTTGGCGACGGCCATCTCGACCTCCTCGGAGGCCTGTGCCGCGAGCAGGGCGAGGGTGGTGGCGTGGTCCGCCTTGCCCTTCTCCGTGGCCGTCCGCTGGCGCATGTGGAAGTCGGAGACCATGCGCATCTTGTTTTCGACCATGTCGAGCGCCTGGGCCGAGAGGGGCCTGGCGAAACGGATGACGGAGGCGGACAGGCCGCTGCCGGTGAGGAGGACTTCATTGGTCCCGGCCAGGTTCTGGCCACCGACGGTGATCTCGAGTGTGGCGCCCTGCTGGGCGCCTGCGGGGTAGATGAATGAAATCTCGGCCTCCTGCCGCGCCGTGCCCGCGCGGGCCGCGCCGGGCGCGGCCGCCACGGCGGCCACCAGCCCCGCGGCCACGGCCCATCGGATTCGTCTGCTCATCTCGCGCTCTCCAACGTCAATGCCCCCCCTACCTCTCGAGGAGGGGGCAGGACCTCAGGGGCTGCGGTCACTCCTCACATGATCTCATACAGTCGGCCGGCGACCTTGTAGCCCTCCTCGGCGGTGGGGGTGACGCGGACCGTGTTGCCCTGGGGGTGCGGCAGGGTGCCGCTGGGGTCAATGCCCATCAGCTCGTAGATGCTGCCGATGAGGTCGGGCGGGTAGACGGGCCGGTCCTTGACCTGCTCGCCCTTGGCATCGGATGAGCCGACCACGTGGCCGCCCTTGAAGCCGCCGCCGGCGACGAGCACGGAGAACACGGGGCCGAAGTGGTGGCGCCCGCCGTTCCACGTCCCGCCCCAGTCCACCTTCGGCGTCCTGCCGAACTCGCCGCAGGCCCAGACGATCGTGCTGTCGAGCAGCCCGCGCTCGCTGAGGTCGAGG
>VGYV01000545.1 GCA_016872855.1 Planctomycetota bacterium | reverse complement strand
CGGTCTTGTCCTCTCGGTGGCGTGCCCGCCCGCGCAGGCCGTCCGCCACTTGGTCGACGGCAACCGCCCGGTCGAGAATCCCGGCTGGCCGTTGGGGGCGGAGAAGGTGGCGAATCTGCCCAGCCGACTGGGTGGCTGGGAGCGCGACGGCGAATGGCACTTTCTCTATCGCTGCAAGGACAACGCCGAGTTCAGCGAGGCCCTGGCGCTCTTCGCCGCGATTCGGACGCCCCGGCTCGAGTTGTACGTCCACGACGGGCTGGGGCCGGCGCGTTTCGGCAAGAAGGGCAAAGGGGAGTTGGGCGCGGACTGGACGTTCACGGTCTGGCGCCCGGAGAGCTGGCACCGCCTGTACAACAACCCCGAGCGATCCTACGACTTCGGTAACCTGAACTTCCGCACGCCGGTCGCTCCTCCCCGGATCGACGTCTACCTGGGTGGCGGCGCGATCGTCTGGCAGGGGGGCAGGGTCCCCGAGAAGATCCGCGTCATTGACCGTCGGGCGCAGGCCGCCCCCATCGAGCTGGTCGGCGGCGGCTTGATCCGCGGGGACGTGTACGACATGGCCACCGGCCAGGCCATGGCGGGTGCGGAGATCACGCTCCTCAAGAGCAAGGACCGCCGAGAGTGGGAGGAGGTCCGCCGCCTCCAGGCCGATGCCCTGGGCTCCTTCGAGATCGCCAAGATCCCTTACGGCGGCTTCTACATGGCCACGATTCGGGCGAAGGGCTACGCGTCCCGGGGACGAAGCTATGACCTGGATGAGAATGAACCCTTCGAGGAATCCATCATCGAACTCGTGCGCGAGGCGGGCCTCCGAGGCATCGTGACGGATGCGGCCGGCAAGCCGCTCCCCGGCGTCGGGGTCTCCGCATTCACCCTCCTCGGAATCGATGGCCAGAGATATCACTGCCCCGATGCCCAGACCCTGACCACGAGCGCCGAGGGGCGCTTCGAGTTCCGCTCGCTGCCGAAAGGGCACGCACAGATTCGGACCAATGCCCCCTCAATGCAGCAGGCGACCTCCATTTTCGCGCTCTACCCGGTCCCCTCGAAGGACATCCGGATCGTCATGACCGGCACGGCCATCGTCCGCGGAAGCGTGGTGGAGAAGAACGGGGACCCGCCAGCAGACATCGCCCACATCCATCTGGAGGCGGCGGGGCCTGTCCGGATCGGGAAATGGGGTGGCTCCATGGAGTGCTCGCCCGACGGCCGATTCGAGTTCAAGGGCGTCCCGCCCGGCGAGTACATCCTCAGCGCGAAGCCCATTCTGCCGGGCCAGCCGCCAGACCCGAACGCCAAGACGATCACCATCAAGGCGGGCGACACGGTGGACATCCAGCTCGAGCGCTGAGTGATCTGTGGAGGCGCGAACGTGCGGCGGCCATGGTCTGTGGTGCTGTGGTTCTTCGTGTTGGCCCATGTGATCACGGGCGCCGCGGCATGCGTGAGTCGCTTCGTAGTGCATCACCCTGATGATCCTCGGATGCCCTACGTCGCCTTCTTCCTCAAGGCGGGGCCGAGTCTCGCCGGCCTGCTCATGACCCTTGTCCTCGACGGATTGGCGGGCGTCCGGCGGCTCGCCATTCAGCTCGGCCCCTGGTCGGTCGGGGGAGGGTGGCTGGTGCTGGCCGTCTGCTTGCTGCCAGTCGTGGTCCCGCCGAGCTTCCTCGAGCTGTTCCTCGTTCTGGCGAGTCTCGTCGGCGTCCTGATGGTCCTGGGGTTGCGGGGCCGCGCGGGCATCCGGCGCGCGGGGTCCCAATTGCGCGGCTGGTTGCTTGGCCAAGGTTGGCCGGTGCTGGCCGTGTGCTTGCTCTACCCGCTCGGAGTCATCGTCCTTTCACTTGGAATCCTGCGCGCGCTCGGTGTGTCTGTTCGCTCCCCCTCATGGGAAGGGTGGTCCAGTTACCTTTACGGCGCGGTGATCGGCGGAGGCTTGATCGGGCCGGGGGTCTTCGAGGAAATCGGCTGGCGCGGGTTCGCCCTGCCTCACCTCCAGCGCCGGTACTCGGCCCTCGTGAGCAGCCTCATCATCGGGTTGGCGTGGGCGTTTTGGCACTTCCCGAACTTCGTCTTTCCGTCCCAGCCTCCTCCCTGGTGGCACCTCCTGGCCTTCGTCGCCAACACCCTGGCGGTCTCCGTGGTCTTTACCTGGGTTTGCAACTCAACGGGAGGAAGCCTGTTCGCCGTCGTGCTGCTACACGGCGCGATATACACCGCGTCGGGCCTCTGCCCCAGACCTGACCCCGGAGTGCAAGCGCGAGTGGACGTGGTTTTCGTGCTGCTCCAGACGGCCATCGCCGTCGGGTTAGTGTGGCGATACGGGGCCACGAACTTGTCCTGGCGCACCCGGGTCGTGGCGGAACCGCCCGACCCGAATAAGGAACTGAAGCACGCACACCGGAAGGAGGATGGGAGATGAGTCGCGTGAGATCGCTCTTGCTGGGGTGGATGCTCGCCGTCCTCGTGCCCGCTGCAAGCGTCGCGGATGGCCCGTACGCCATCTCGCCAGAGGAGAAGGCAGGGGCCGGCCAGATCCAGCGCGCCGTGGAGGCAGGGACTCAGGCCTCGGTGGAGACCCTGGTGGGCCTAGTGCGGCACGAGAACCCGCGGGTCCAGACGGCGGCGCTGCTCGGGCTCCTGCGCCTGGCGAACGCGCCGCTCGACTTCGCGGCGGCACTCGACGCGGCCAAAGGCCTGAAAGACTCCAAGCAGGCGTTCGTCGCGGCGGCGGCGGACGTTGCGCTCATCGCTCTCGATAGGCAGGTGCCCATCGCCGAGCGCCGCGCCCGGCTCGTCAAGCTCACGGAGAGCCGGGAGGGCCGCGGACCCCTCCGCGCAACAGACCGCGCAACAGTCCCCCCGCCGGCCGAGTGCAAGGAGGGCTATCAGCGCCGCATGGCGGCCGAGGCCTTGCGGGCCATTGGCGACGCCTCGGTGCTCCCGGCGCTCGAGGCCATGGCCGACGACAGCTTTGGCGAGAGCGGCGACAGCCTCGACCGGAAGGCGGGCTCCGGCGTCGCCTTCCATGCTTGGTGGGCGATTCGATCCCAGGGCCTGCCCGAGGAGGAGAAGCTGCGCGTCCTCGCCGGGGCGCTGCGCCACGGCGAGCCGTTCGGGTCGCGCTGGTCCGACGCCGCGTGCCGTTTGCTCGCAGGGGCGGGCGAGCCGGCCGTGCCCGTCCTGATCCCGCTCGCCAGGGGAGAGGACCGGCGCTCGAAGCTCTGGGCGCTCCGCACCCTGCGAGACTTCAGCACCAGCCAGTCGGCGCGAGACGTGGTCATCGAGGTCTGTGCCAAGGATATCGAGAGCGAGGACCGCCTGGTTCGGCAGTCGGCGGCCTTCACACTTCGCGAGCTGGCGGACAGGAAGTCGGTGCCCGTGCTGGCCCGCGCGCTGGCGGCGAGTCCCGATCCCTACGTGCGCGAGCGCGCGGCCTTCACGCTAGGCCGCATCGAGGACGAGGGAACCCTGGCGCCCCTCAAGGCGGCCCTGTCCGACGCCGATTGGGGCGTCAAGACTCAGGCCGCCGCGCACCTCGCCCGAAGGGGCTTCCGCGACGGCGAGCCGGTCCTCCTCGACGCTCTCGGCGAGCGCGAAGGCACGGCCGGGTCCATCGCCGTGGGCGCCCTGGAGTTCATCCAGGATCGGGAGAGGTTGGCCGAGCGCCTCGCCGCGCTCTTGCGCAAGCAGCCCGGCGAGGAGCAGCTCGCGGCCCGCCCGCGGATCCTCCTCGACGAAGCGCGCAACCGCATCCTGCGCCAGTTGGCCACCTGGGACCCCGAGAAGCTGCGCCCCGGCGCCCCGGCGCTCAAGCCCGTCTTGGCAAACCACCTTCGGCCGGACCTGGTCCAGGCCGTCCTCAAGAAACTGGGCGATTAGCAGGAGGCGACCGAATGGCCATGCCGAGCTGGATGATGGTCCTGATGGTGCTCCTCTCCCGCGGCGGGGGCAACGACCTGCTGGACTACATGCCGACCGACGCCTATTGGCGCGTCAAGGGCGTCGCCATCACGGTCGAGCGCATGGCGGCTCAGTTGGAGATGGGCGATCCGCCCGATACGAGTCCGGCAAAGGCCGTGCGGCGGCTCATGGCCATTCGCGCCCTCGGCGAGCTGAAGAAGGCCGAAGCCCTCCCTGCCCTTCGCCCGCTGCTGGACTCGAAGGAGCTCTTCGCGGCCGACTACGCCCGCGAGGCCATCGCCGCCATCGAGGGGAAGGCGTTCCAACGCCCGCGCCCCACGGAGGCGGCCCTCTGGAGCGACCTCTGCCTCCTCCCGCCGCGCTGCGGCATCGTCGCTCAGATGCGCACCCCGGCCCGCGGGCCGATCCCGTTCGACCAGTTGCTCAAGGACGCTGAGACCGTCTTCCCGCCCATGCTCGACCCACGCGCCGCCGTCGAGCAGTGGGCCAAGCTGCTCGTCACCGTGGCCGAGCGCACCGGCAACGTGCGTCTCGACGCCATGACCCTTGGCGTCGCGGAGAAGCTGGACGACCGGACCGGCTTCCTCGTCGCCGTCGGCCGGGGCCTCTGCGACCCCGACGCGCTGAAGGCGGCCCTGCGCCAGGCGGGCGCGACCGCGGTCGGGATCGAGGGCACGGACGTCTTGACCCTTCAGCGTCTGATGATCTTCCCCTGCTCGAACGACCGCCTCGTCCTTGTGCTCCGCGCGACGGAAGAGGAGACCCTGACTAAGGAGCTGGTGGCCGCGGTCCGGCGGGGCGGCGACCAGCCGTCGCTCGCCCCCGAGATGGTCGCGCTCGTCCAGCCCCTCGACCGCTCCGTGCCCGCCTGGGGCGCGGTCAGGATGAGCGCCGCGTACCGCCAGATGCCCGCGCTGGTGCCCTTCGACACCCTTACGCTGACCAGCCGCGAAGGCCCGGACGGCGCCCTCGCCTTCACGCTCGTCGGGGCCGGCAAGGACCCCGCGGTCGTGCAAGGGGCGGCCGCTCTACTCGCGAAGGACATCGCCAAGACCGCAGGCGACCTCAAGGCCATGGCGGCGCAGATGCCCGTCCTCAAGGCGCCTGCGGAGTTCCTCGGGAGCATCGCGATCAAGACCGAGGAAGGCAAGGCCACGCTGACCGGGACGCTGAAGGGCGGCCCGAGCGTCCTCCTCGTGCCCATGGTGTTCCACGGGTTGGCCGAGCCGGGTGCAACGGAGGCGACCAGGGAACGGGACACCCAGTTCTGATCCCTTGACACCCGAAGCATCGCGTCGCATGCTGATAGGAAAAGGGGGCCAGGATATGGGCAGGCTGGGGAGCATCGTGAGTCTGGCTGTGCTCGGAGTCGTGGGCTGCCAGGCCGAGCCCCGCGGGGGGCGAGCCCTGTCGCTCAACCCGGCGGGCCTGGAGCCCGCGATTCTGGGGGAGCCTGCCTACGCCCCCAAGTCGCCCAAGTACTGCCTGCTGGTCTTCGGCCCGAGGGCGGACACCCGCATCTGGCTCGCGCTCGACCTCGCCTCAGAACCCTGGCAGCGCGAGCCAGGCAAGAACACCCTGTACGTGGACCGCAATGGGAACGGGAACCTGACGGAAGCCGGAGAGCGGACCGCATGCACACTGAAAGAGCAGGGCTTCTACGCCAGCTTCGGCTCCTCTGCGACCTACACCCCCTGCTTCGCGATCGGGGACATCGTAGAGCGGAGCAGCGGGGCTCGCCACACCGATCTGACGCTGGAGGTGGACTCCT
>VGYV01000544.1 GCA_016872855.1 Planctomycetota bacterium | reverse complement strand
CATGGGCGCCCCGGCGGCGTTGACGAAGTTGAAGGCCGGCTTCTCGTGGTCGTTCGGGATCGTCGCCGGGGGGTCCGAGCCGTTGTAGTCCACCCACATGCGCAGGCGGCAGGCCACCTCGTCGTCAAGGATGTAGTTAGGCAACGTGATTTTACCGCCCTTGCCGTCGTCCACTGTCTCGCCATCCTTCTTGTCGTCCCTCCAGTCGGTCCCAGTGCCTGCTGGCGCGGGGCCGTCGTCGTTGTAGTCCTCGTCGCTGTTGTGGTTCTCCTCGTCGTTGGCGCACTCGAACCAGGCGAAGGCGATGAGGTGCCACTCGCCGGGCCGCCAGCCCGTGGCCGTGGCGGGGTCGTAGATGACCTTGTAGGTCGGGTCCTGGTGTGAGGGGCTGTTGGGGACCTTGAACTTGACGTCGGGCTTGCCGACGCCGTGGTTCGTGTCGGTGGGGAGGAACGCCGGGTCCGGGGGCTTATAGAGGCGATCCTTGGTGGCCGTGATCTGGAGTTCCAGGACACGGGTGCCCGAGCCGCCGTCCTTGGCGACGAGGGCGATTGACTCGGTGGCCTCGGAGTCGCCGACGATCTTGAGGATGGTGCGGGTGCCGGTGAAGAAGGCCTCGTCGGGGCGGAACCAGAAGCTGATGAAGCCGCCCTCCTTCCAATCGCTGGTGCACAGGTCGCTATCGAGGCGGAAGTCCACGTACTTGGCGGCGCCACCGGTCAGGTGGATGCCGTCGGAGAGGAACCGGCCGTCCGTGTTCTTGAGGCAATCCTGGACGATGTTGACGGCGGCGGGGGCGGATCCGAGGTATATGCCGCCAGAGTCCGGCGCGAGGTCGCTGCTGTTGAGGTTGTGGACGAACGGGCTGGGGGCGCCGGCGGGGGGGGCGAGCGGGGCGGGCCGGGCGGTGACGAAGCCGTCAATGTCCGAGGCAAGGTCCGCTACGCCCATCTGTGTCCCGTCGGCCTTGCGGAAGTTGTTCGGCCCCGTGGCGGCGTAGGTGCAGTTGGCGTCGAGGACGGTGGTGGGCCGGCCGGTCTCGAAGTCCTTCTGCGTCGTGTGGTGCACCACGTCGTATGCCTTGATTGCCCCGCCGTGCTCGACCACGCCGTCGCAGCCGGGGATGAAGTAGCCGATGCTGCGCCCAGACACGAACAGGTTCTGGTCGAGGTCGGGCGCCAGCATGAGGCGCTTCGTCGCCTTGTCGGTGCCGATGATCGTGCGTTCCTGGATCGAGGTCTCGTCAATGGTCTCGGTCCCGCCGCTCACGGTGCCGCTGTAGACGACGATGCGGTGGCCGTTCCACTGGTCGTCCTCCCAGGTCGCCGCCGTGTCGTGCACCATGTAGCGGCGGGTCGGGTCCACCGGGTTTGGGTCGGGTTGGGTGGTGATGGCCGCGGCGGGCGGGCGGTCGAGGAAGGAGCCTGGGCCGGCGATGTAGTACTTGGACGTGGCGTCGGGTTCGACGCTCCAGCGGTCGGTGACGAGGGTGTAGCCCTTGTTGTCGGAGGCGGGGTCCACGTCGTTCCTGACGTAGACGATGCCGCGCATCTGGCCTTTGCCCTTGCCCGCATAGATGACGACGGTGTAACCGCGCCACTGGCAGGGCCTGGCGAACCACTTCTTGCTGGTGTCGCGCAGCAGGTTCATGTAGGTCCTGTAGTCCTTCCTGGGGTCGCCGGGGTCCGTGGTTTTCTCGGGGGTGGTGAAGGGGACGGCGGTGCCGCTGTCGGCCTTCACGAAGGTGTAGGTGCGGGTGTAGACCTCGTGGCGGCCCATCGAGGAGAAGCAGAGGGGATAGGAGTAGCCATTGGCGGCGAGGTCGTTCTTGCCGGTCACTTGGGGTTCGAGCCTGGGGCTCGTGGCGTCGCGGTCGCGCGGGATCTGGTCGCGGAAGTCGGCCCACGTGGGGTCGCGGCGCACGCGCGAGTGGGCGATGTGCCAGGCGTTGTAGCCGGCCAGGTCGGCGGCGTAGACGTTGTGAGAGGTGCCCCCGAGGATGGCCTCAACCTTCTTCTCGCCGTCGGTGGAGAGGATATAGGGTGAGCTGGGGAAGGGGCTGTCGTTGACGGCGGAGCCCGACTTGTAGGGGTGGTCCGCCGGGTTCGTCCGGGCCGTCAGG
The DNA here is from genome assembly GCA_016872855.1 of Planctomycetota bacterium. GTDB lineage: Bacteria > Planctomycetota > PUPC01 > DSUN01 > DSUN01 > DSUN01. Next base: position 3,577 of record VGYV01000544.1, on the reverse strand, counting down.
CTGTAGAGGAAGTCGATCACCTCGTTCCAGTTGTCGAAGGGGCCCATTGGGTACATGGACCAGCCGTCGAACTTGCGCTGGAGGTATTCGTTGTACTTAGCCGCGGCGTCGGTGCCTACGGGCATGGGGAGCCAGGCCCTCCAGTCGGTGCTCCCTGCGCCGCTGATGATGCCGCCGGGCCAGTGGTCGCCGCGTTCGGGCGCGCGCTTGCGGACCATCCAGGTCGCCACGTCGTCCGGCTCGGTCCCTGTGAGCGCGGTGCCGTCGCTGGCCAGGACGACGCTGAGGAGGGCGGCGAGGAGTTCCTTGCCCGCGGTGTTGATGTTGATGGGGCTGCGGTAGTAATACCTCCTGGATGCCTGGTCGCTGCTTTTGCGCGTGAGGGCGGTGCCCGTGGGATTGACCACGTAGGGGAAGGAGTCGGTCACGGCGAGGCGGTGGGGCCAGGAGTAGATGGTGACGTAGTGCCTGAGCAGCTCGAAGACGTGGGGGTCCATGCCGCTGATCTTGTAGGTGCCGTCGGAGTTGCGGGCGCGGAGGTCATCGAGTGTGGAGAAGACCTTGCCGGAGGCGGTGAGGCTATCCCTGTAGGCGAGGATGCCGTCGGCCAGCGACGTGGCATCGGCGCTGGTGAGGCCGAGGGGCCTCTGGAGCTTGCGGAGGAGGGCCACCAGGATGGCTTTCAGGCGCGTGCTGTCCGTGTCCTCGCGGTCGTTGAGGTTGAGCTTGCCGGCGCAGTCGAGGACCTTGATGTTGGAGACGCCGAGGCGGGCGCCCAGGTCGTCGTGGACCACGGCAAAGGAGTTGCACCGGAGGTTGCAGTAGTGCCGATAGCCGTCGGTGGCCGTGTGGCCCTGGGAGGCGACGGTGGGGTCCACGAACCAGGTGCACTGCGGCCCACTGGTAGGGTTGGCGATGGCGCCGACCTGGTAGCTGCGGAATTCGTTGGGGCCGTAGGAGCTGCCGTCTGGTTTCAGTGGCACGTTGCCCCAGCAGTAGCGGATTTCGGCGACGGCGTACTGGAGTGCGGCGCTGGCGATGAGGTCGTTCTGGGCCGAGGCGCGGTAGGAGGCCGAGATGTCGTGGTGGAGCCGCGCGAGGACGGCGAAGCCGAAGCCGATGACGGCCAGGACGGCCAGGAGGCCCACCGTGATGATGAGGGCCGCGCCGCGCTGGCGCCGGGTGCGAGAGAGAGGGGAACGCATGGCCATACTCCGTGTTCCTGTTGTCTGCCCGCCGCGGTTCGTAGTGCGGGCCTCCGCTCGCATCCTGACAGCTACGAGCCGCGAGCCACGAGCGCCGAGCCGGGCGGGGAAGTGGTGTCTTCTCTTCCTGACTGAAGCTCGTGGCTCGTCGCTCGCTGCTCGAAGCTCCTACGGCCTGAAGGCCGCACTACGAACCGAAGAAGCTAGATTCCACTTCCGCCCAGGTACGCGCCGCTGGAGAGCACCATGCTGATGGTGCCCTTATTGTCCGCGAGCTGGATCTCGAGCAGGATGGCGCGCGGCAGGCGTGGGGTGTTCGCATCAGCCAGATCGGCGTCGCGCCACTCCTTCGAGTCGCCGGAGGTCCCACGCAACGGGGTCCCGCTGGCCGAGTCGCAGTCCACGTAGGTCATGGTCATCGCCCGCACCCTCACGCCCAAGGGGCTGGAGATGAAGCCGTTGCTCGAAGTGCTGGTGGGTGCGGAGGGGACCGCGTTGTCCGACACCGGCTCCTTGATGCAGCGGTGGAGCATGCGATTGCCGTAGGCATCCATCTCCCGCAACTGATAGCAGACGTGGGCTAGCGCGCCATCGGTGCCCACGGGTGCGACGAACTGGATGGTGTCCACGTTGTCGGGCAGGGCGGTGATTGGGTTGGCATCGGTCTTGAAGGCGATCTTGAGGTAGCCGACGTCCAGGGTGGCGGCGCCGGCCAGCTCGTGCGACATGCGGTCGAGCGCGGCGCGCCCGCCGGCCACCAGCTCTGCCTCGGTGAACATGGTGGCGGAGAAGCGCGTGGCCGAGGTGTAGAGCTGGAGGATGCCCCACATCAGGACGGCTGTGAGGCCCACCGACACGAGGAGCTCCACGAGGGTGAAGCCGCCGCGGCGACGCACGCGGCAAAGGTGTGCTTGGTTCATGGCTCCTTGCTCCGTTCGCTAGCCTCGCCCCGCCGGGATGTAGGTCACGTAGTGGCCGATGACAATCGAGTTCACGACCGAGGGGTCGGGGTAGTTGCCCGACGCGGCTCGGTAGGGGAAGCCGCTGTAGATGAACACGTCGAGGCGGCAGGACTCGGGACGCTCGGGGAAGGGGACGCTGAGGACGCAGCCATAGCTATAGCGCCAGAGGTCCCTGGCCTGGCCGGGCGCGCCGTAGGTGGCCACGGGCATCGTGCGCGTCTCGTTGTTCTCGGGGTCCGCCGGGCGCCCGAGGGGGTCCGTGCCCGTGAGCGCTCCGCCCAGGAAGGGGGCTGGGTAGCATTGGGTGACCGTGTTGCTCTTGATGCCGATGATGGCAAAGGTGTCGCCGACCCGGACTGGCTCATACTGCGTCTCAGTGCCCTGGTTGAACCGGACGGTGGCCGCGCTGAAGCTCAAGTTGTTCGTGCCATTCCCTGTTATCTTGTAGAAGTGGCCATCGGCGGTCCCGGAGGTGACCACACAGTAGTAGCCAGTGAGGTTCTCTGTCCAGTTGGGCGACTGGCCGCCGAGGATGGTGCAGGTGAGGGAGTTGGCGCTGACGGCGGTGATGACGCCGGTGCGTCGGGCCTCGGTCACGGTGGCCAGCGGCTCGCTGGCGGGGACGGGGGGCTTGATGTTGTTGATGCGGGCGTAGATGCGCGCCTCGGCGTGGCGGGCGGCCAGGGCCGCGATGCTGCGGTCCACCGACTTCTTGGTCAGGCGGTAGCCGGTGGGGAAGAGGGAGAGGATGCCGAGGATGCCGACGCTGAGGACGAAGATGGCGATGACCACCTCGATGAGGGTGACGCCTCGGCGGCTCGTGGGGTGCGGACAGATGGGCAGCATTCTCGTTCTCCGCGGCGGCTACTTGCTCGTCTTGTTCGGCAAGTCGGCGGTCGCCGCCTCCTGGAAGCCAAAGGACTCGAACACCCCGGTGAGCGGGGTGATCTGGATGAAGCAGGTCCCCTTGTCCACCTCGTCAGCGGGGGCCTCTCGGACGGTGTAGAGGCGGACCGTGATCGGGCTGAGGAGTTCCGCGTCGGTCAGCGGCGAACCACTCACCGAGCCGGCCTTCACGCTGGCGTCAGAGCCGAAGGTGATGCTGAACGCCGTCACGTCGGACTGCCAGTCCCCCGAGCCCTTCTTGAGGTCCACGGTGACGAACTCGGGGAGCGCGTGCCACTCGTAGGTCGGGTCCCCGGCGTTGGGGGTCACGCCCCATTGTTCGGGGACCTTGAGGTTGCCCCCGTCGTCCGTGGCCTGTTGAGCCTCGAAGCGGACGGCTCGGCGCTGCTGGATGGCTTTGACGCGGGAAGCATCGAGCGCGGCGCGCATGCGCCGGGCACCGTCGCGTGTCGCGGCACCGCGGAGGGCCGGGCCGATCGCCAGGATGGCTATGGAGAGGACGAA
>VGYV01000543.1 GCA_016872855.1 Planctomycetota bacterium | reverse complement strand
GGGCCTCGCCTGCATTCACTACACGCTCGATGTGCCGAAGGGGAGCAAGCCGGCGCAACTCCTCCTCGACGCCATCGGCGGCTACTACGAGCAGCACTGGTCGGTGAACCCGACCTGGGAGGCCGACTTCAAGGAGTTCCCCAAGCACCCCATCGCCAACGGCGTGAAGCCGTTCAAGATCAGCGATGAGTGGTATTTTCACATGCGGTTCGTCGAGGAGATGAAGGGCGTGACGCCCATCCTCACGGCCATCCCGCCCGACAACACTAAGAAGGGGGGCGACGGCGCGCACAGCGGCAACCCCACCGTTCGCGCCCGCATCGGCCTGCCCGAGCACATGGGCTGGGCCTACGAGCGTCCCAACGGCCGCGGACGCGGCTTCGGCTGCACCGCGGGCCACGTCCACTGGAATTGGGGGCACGACCAGATGCGAAAGGTGCTCCTCAACGCCTTCGTGTGGGTGGCGGGCGCCGAGGTGCCGCCCGACGGCGTGCCCTCGAAGACCCCTACGGCCGACGAGCTGGCCGAGAACCAGCACGCGCCGAGGCCGAAGGACTGGAAGCCGGATAAGATTCAGCAGATGATTGACAAGTGGAACCAGCGGTAGGGTGTGCATATTGGCACGAGGGATGACTGTGGGCGGGGCGTCTCTGCCCCGCGCGGGGCACGGAGGCCCCGCCCACAACGGCCCGGAGCCGCTGGCGGGAGGTTCACGCGGCGGGGATGGCGTGGATTTCGGCCACCACGCCCAGGTGGTCGGACACGCGGTCCGCGACGACCTGGTAGCGGCCGAAGTCGAGCCCCTGGGAGACGAGAATCCAGTCGAGCCTCAGGCGCGGGCGGAGGGAGGGGAACGTGGCCAGATGGTCGGCCTCAGGCTGGCAGGGTCGGACGCCGAGGGTGTCCATCAGCAGGTGAATTGCGTCGTTGCGCCGCTCCCACCAGGAGTTCATGTCGCCTAGGACGACCAGCGGGTTCGTGCGTCCCGCCAGCTCTGCGGCCATCTCGCGGATTTGCCTGCGGCGAACCACCTTGCGGAGGAAGTCCAGGTGGACCGACACGATGTCCACCCCGCGGCCGGGCGCGCCTGGGAAGGGCACGGTTGCCACGACGAAGCCCTTGCGCGCGCGTAGGCCGGGCCGCTCGAAGGCGAACGAGGAGGGGTTCGCAAGGGGCACGCGCGAGAGGAGCGCCGTGCCGATCGAGACGCGGCGCTTGCCGAGGCGCCGCGCGTGGTGCTCGCCCCAGAAGTGGTGCTGGTAGCCCGTCTCCTCGGCCAGGTGCTCCACGTGGTGGAAGCGGCCGCTCCAGAACGACGGCCCGTCGGCCTCCTGGAGCGCGATCACGTGGGGGGCCTCGCGGCGGAGGACATGGGCTACCTGTGTGAGGTTCTCGCGAAAGCGGTGCGAGCGGACGAAGAACTGCTGGGGGGCGAGCTTGCGGCCGTGAGCCACGTTGAGGCTCATCACCCGCAGGGCGGGGTGTCGAGGGGGGCCGGGAGCTGGCAGTCGTTGGCTCATTCGGGCAACAGCGCCTTGTCGCAGGGTTGCCTCTAGGATACCACGCCGGCCGCTCGATTTCAAGGGGAAAGTTCGATCTTCAGGACTCGCTGGTTCCCCGCGTCTGCCGCCACGGCGCGGTGGCCCCGGAGGGCGACGAAGGCGGGGGCATCGAGCTGGGCCGCCCCGCTGCCCGCGGCGTCCGTCGTGCCCAGTTGCCCGATGGCCTTGCGCTGCGCCCAGTCGAACCACAGGACGCGGTGTCGCTCCGTGTCGCTCACGAGCATCCAGGGGCCGTCGGCGGCGAGGCGGAGGCGTTTGCCGAAGCGCTCGCCCTGGCCCCACTGGCCGAGCTGCCAGGCGATTCGGAACGCCTCGCCCTGCGGTTCGAGAAGGAGCACGCGGCCCTCGTCGGCCACCAGCAGGCGGCCGTCGGCGAGGGCCGCGACATCCGTCGGCGCCGCCAGGGCGCCCCCCTCGATAGCGACGGCCCGCCACTTATCCTTGTTCGGCTGAAGGTTCGACAGCCAGACATCGGTGGCCCAGAGGCGCTTCGTCTCGGCGTCGGTGACGAAGAGCGTGCCGCTTTGCTTGCCGGGCTCGATGCGCACGGCGAGGCCGACAGGCCGCTTGACGGGCAAGGCTCCCTCGACGCGACGGGCCTCGTTGCGCTCGCCGACGCGGGGGTGGAACACGGTGGGCACGGGGGCCTTGCCCCTGTAGCTGGCCAGGCGGTACTGGGCGGCGAGGCCGAGGGCCTGGCCGCCGCTGACGAAGAGCGGCGTGACCGCGATGTGAAGCTCTGCCTTGCGGGCCGGGGCGTCGGCCGGGTCCTCCCAACGCCACCAGAGCTGGCTCCGCGCCGTGCCCACAGTCACCCACCCCTCTTCGGAGAGGCCGAGGCTGGCGATGGTGGGCAGGCAGCCGATGCGGCGGACGAAGCGAAGCGTCTGCCCAGCGCGGTCCCACACGGCGAAGTGGAAGGCATCGGGAATCGGCGTGGCGATCACGAGAGGCTGTAGGCGGGGCGTCTCCGCCCCGCGTTCCTGGTCGAGGACGCCGAGCACTTGGGTGGGATAGTCCAGTTCGTGGTGCCACTCGACGATGCGGCCAGGGTCGCCGCGTCCCTCCAGGTCGAGTCGGGCGAGGAAGCCGTACCAGGCTGTATCCCACAGCGCCCCGCCGGCGAGCGAGAGCACGCCGCGAAACTGCGTGGGCGTGGCAGGCGTCTTCGGGCACGCGGCGGGGAAGGCGTCGGAGACCTTCTTGCCGTCCGGTCGCACGGCCGTGATGGCGCAGACGCTGGAGTGGGTTTCGCCGCCGACGAAGAGGCCGAAGTTGCCGCCAACGTAGATGACCTCGCGGCGGCTGTCCACGGCCACGCCGGCGGGCGAGGAGCCTTTGAGCGCGAAGGCCTGGCGGCACTCGCCCGTCGCGGGGTCGAGCAGGCAGGCGCCGATGGCGTCCTCCGCGCTCTCCTTCGGCTCGAGGGCGAGCACAAGGCGCTGCCCGAGGGGCTGCGGGGCAAGGCAGTAGCCCACGTGTCCCCGCTTCCGCTCGGGCAGGCTGCCGGGCACGCGGCTCACCGTGGCCTGGCTCCGCATTGGCAGGCGGAACAGCGCGATCTGCCCCTTCGCGTCCCGGGCGAGGAAGTAGAGCGTCGCATCGAGCACCCCAAAGGTGCGGCTGTCCACCATCGTCGCGGCGGGGGCCAGGGGGAACGACTCGACGAGATGGCCGTCGAGCCCCACGCGGTTGATGCGGTCGCCCCCGCTGAGCCAGAGCGTCCAGTCGCCGTCGAGCGCGACGCCCGAGGCGCAATGCTCGATGGGCTCGCCGCCCACGCGCAGCAGCCCCTCCCCTGCCACGCCGCTGTTGCCGAGGACGCCGACGGCGCGGATCGTGGCCGCCGCGGCTCCCCGATCAAGGACGAGGACGACGACGAGGACGAGGACGATTCTGCGCACGGCCAGCTACCTCGGCTCAATGGTTGCCTCGCGCTTCACATCCACGGCCAGCTTGCCTCCGGCGACGCGAGACGTGGTCAGGACGAGCTTCGACGGGCCGAAGCCGTGGAACACGCGGAGCTTCCCTGAGCGCTCGATGGGCTGCCCGTCGAGGCTCCGCACGGTGAAGAGCGCCGTGGGCGAGTAGGCGATGCCCCGGTACGCCGAGCCATGGAACGCCAGGAACGTGGGGGCGCGGACGATGAAGCCGCTCCGCGGGGTGAGCGTGGCGCCCTCGTGCTCGACCAGGCTGCCGCCCAGGTTCGCGGCCACCTCGACCGCGCCCTCACCGAAGGCCGAGAGCACGAGGCCGTCGTCCCGCCGCTCGTAGCGCGTGATGGGCAGGAAGAAGGCCAGCTCGCTCGTCGGGCTGGTGAACTCGTAGATGTTCTTCACCGCGGCGTCGAGCGGGTGCAGGCCCTCGGCCCAGCCATTGTCGGCCCGGGCGAAGACGTTGACGGCGGCATCGCTGCCCCCAGGCAGCTCGACCATCGTGGTCTTCGCTTCGGCGATCTTCTCGACGAAGTCGTAGAGCGTCCTGTCGCCCGCGACGACCCGCGGCTCGCCCCAGGCGACCCAGTCGAAGTTCGAGTTGCCGTGGGGGTCCGTGACGAATGCGATGGCGACCCTCTTTCCCCGGAACGGCGCGAGGTCCACGCGCGCGGCAGACCACTGGGCCACGCCCCACAGGCGCTCGAAGACCGCCTTGCCGTCCACCTCGACGCGGAAGCGCACGCCGTCGGTCTGCTCGATGCCGTCGCGGAGGCCGATGGCGAAGGCGAGGGCGAGGCCATCGGCGTCGGGGAGCTGCACCTGGTACTCGCCGCGGGTGGCGCCGCGGAAGCCTTGCCAGGGCGGATGGGCGAAGACAGCGCTCCGCTCGGCTCCGCCGCAGGACACCTTGGTGGCGGCGAATGTTGCTCCGCTGCCGAGCGGCAGCACGCGCCGCGGGGCCGCCCCGGGCTGGGCGGGCGGCGCCACTGGCGCCTTCCACCAGTGGCGCCCGGGCGGATTGAACAGCGGCGTGCGGGCGAGCGTGAGAAGCTCGAGGTAGTGCTCGGGCGCAGCGCAGTGGCGGCCCCACTCGTGGCGGCGCTCGGCCAGGCTGATCGTCATCCCCTGGTGCCAGAAGGTGGCCGCGGCCTCGTGGTAGACTAGGTCGAAGAGCGGGATCGGCTCACCGATGCGGGGATAGAAGTCGCGCGACAGGATGCCCTCATGATAGTCGCCGACGGGCACGGCCCACTCCTGGCCGTCCTCCGAGCCCCAGAGGCCGGCCAGCGACTTGACGGTGCGGATGAAGTCGCGGTAGACCTCGACGCACTCGGCGTGGCTGAGGGGCAGCTCGCGCCGGCCGGTCGCGTAGAGGCCCACCGCCATCGTCTGGTCGGTGAAGTAGGCGTCGGGCCGGCAGGCCGTGCGGATCAGCTCGAGGTTGCGCCGGGCATACTTCGCCTGCGCCTTCGGGTGGAGGACGTACTGCGGCCCGCCGGCCCACGAGTTGTGCTCGCCGATGGCCTCGGCTGGATTCGCCGAAGGCTGGGCTTTGAACATCATGTCGTAGTTGTCGTGGAGGCCGAAGAGGAAGCCGCAGCCCTGGACGTACTTCGCCACGCGGGCCAGGCCCTGCGGCCCGCCGAGGTCGTCGTCGGGCGGCCAGATGTCGGGATGCGAGAAGTCGTAGCCCCCCTTGATCCAGCCGGCGAGGACGACCAGCCCCCGGCGGAAGCCGAGGTCGTCGTGGAAGTGCCGCACCTCGTCGAGGGCGTCGTCGAACGTGCGGTGGACCTGGAACTGGTCCTTCGTCGGGTCCTTCGAGAAGCGGCAGTTGGCCTTGTAGCCGCTCTTCATCCAGAGCTTGATGTCGAAGGCTCCCGCCATCTTCGCCAGGGCGGGGTCGGTCTTCACCCGCTCGGCGAAGGGGACGAGGAGGCCCTTCTCGCGGGCCAGCTCGCGGTAGTGGGTGGCCAGGGTGAAGTAGTCGCCCTTGCCGCACACGCGCAGCCGAAGCCTCGGAGCGCCCGAGAAGCCGAGCGCCGTGCGCACCGGCAGCTTGTCTCCCCCTTCGAGCGTCGCCAGGTCCACACAGCCGCCGACGTCGTTCCACGAGAGGAGCAGCGCGGCCTCGCCCCGCACGACGCCGAACATCTGCATCGTCAGGTGCGAGCGGCTCTGGTGGGTGAGGAAGCGGTGCTTGACCTTA
>VGYV01000542.1 GCA_016872855.1 Planctomycetota bacterium | reverse complement strand
GAAGCTCGGCGGCACGATCACCGACAAGGTGAACGAATGCCAGGCCGTCGAGCTGGCCGAGGGCTCGCTGACGATGAACATGCGCTGCTACCAGGGCAAGAACCGCCGCGCCGTCTCGACAAGCAAGGATGGCGGCCTCACGTGGACGCCCCCTGTCCTCAACGAGGCCCTCATCGAGCCGGTCTGCCAGGCCAGCTTCCTCCGCTACACCCTCGCTGGCCCGCAGGACAGGAACCGCCTGCTCTTCTCGAACCCCGCGAGCACGAGCCGCGTGAACATGACCGTCCGCCTCAGCTACGACGAGGGGAAGACCTGGCCCGTGGCGAGGACCATCAACCCCGGCCCCTCAGCCTACTCTTGCCTCACCGTGCTACCCGACCTGAGCATCGGCTGCCTCTACGAGCGGGGCGAGAGGCACGCCTACGAGAAGATCACCTTCGCCCGCTTCAGCCTCGACTGGTTGACCAATGGCGCTGACCGTGTGAACGTGAAGGAATGAGCCGTCTTGCCTGTGGCGACAGGATCGGGTATCATGACCAACGGGCAATCGCCCAGAGGACACTACTATGAACGCGAACATGACCATGGTCTACTGGAAGGGCGAGAAGTTCTGGCTTGGCAAGCTCAAGGAGCACCCTGAGATCATGACGCAGGGGCGCACCCTGAAGGAACTCGAGGAGAACCTCAGGGATGCCTATCAGATGATGGTGATGGACGAGGTCCCCGAGGAGCACCGGGAGAAGGCCATCGCCGTATGAAGCGCAGAGATCTCATCCGCCAGATCGAGCAGGCGGGGTGCGTGTTTCTGCGGCCCGGCGCCCGGCACGACATCTACATCAACCCGCGCAACGGCCTCAAGCAGCCGGTCCCTCGGCACCGGGAGATTGACGAGGCGTTGGCGAGGCACATCCGCAAGTACCTTGGCATCGAGTAGGTCCGCACGCTTCACGCTCGACTGGCTGACCGAAGGCGCCGACCGCATCAAGTAAGACAGGCAGGAAACACGGACTCACACGGACTGGCACGGACGAGAGAACACCCGGGCCACAACACCCAAGGTCCCGCCTCTTCCTGTCCGTGTCCGTCCGTGTCGGTCCGTGTGGCTGGCTCTCATTTCACCTCGACCTCGTACCAGATCGTCTTGTGCTCCGGGCCGAGCTTGAGGAGGGCCTTGCCGTCCTTCGAGGCGACGGGCACGGCTTCGCGCCGGTTGCCGCTTTCGTCGAGGGGGTAGAGCTTCACGCGGTCTGTGGCGATGGGTAGGGTGATCTCGGCGGGCACGCCCTCGCACATCACAGGCTCCTCGCCCCACTGGTTGGCGAGGGTGACGCGGTTGGCGCCGAGGTCGCGGAGCTGGGCGCCCTTGTTGTGGATGTCGCCCGTGGCGGCGATGAGGATGCGGCCGGGCTTGCCAAAGCCCTCGCCCTCGATGCACGTCATTGTCACCGTCGCCCAGTCCAGCGCCGTCTTGCCGATGGTCAGGCTCACGCCGCCGCCGAGGTCGAAGGTCCGCCCCCGCACGAAGCCCGTGAAGAGCTTCACGCGCGGGGCGCTGACGGTGAATGCGCCCGCACCCTTCTCCGACGCATCCCACCTGATCTCGCCGGTCTCGGAGACGAAGACATTCTGGTCCTTGGGGAAGGGCGCCGCGCGGGCCATTGGCGGGGCGGTGTCCCCTACGCCAACGCCCACCCAGTTGGTGATCGCGCGGCGCGCATCGTCGTCCAGCTTCAGGCCCCAGGCATTGAGGGAGCGGCGGAGCAGTTCCTGCTCCGCCCGGCGCGGCATCCAGCCGAAGACGCGCGTTGTCCCGGCCTTCACGTCGCCGCGCAGGAGCATCGCGGAGCACGCGATGGAGTGGGCGAGCTTGGCGGGGTCGCCCTTGAGGTCGAAGAAGCTCTCGATCCGACGCGGCTCGAATCGCTCGTTGTGGTTGTAGGCGAAGGAGTAGATGCCGTCCCAGTCCTGGAACGCGCCGACCGCCGCAATCATGGGCATGCCCTCGGCAGCGAACTGGTTGGGCATGGGGTGGTTGTACTCGCTCACGGTGTAGGGCTTGCCGAAGACCCGCCGCGAGGCCAGGTCGCCAAGCGTCCCCGCCGGGCTGTTCACAAGGGCGATGTTGTTCACCGTCCAGTTCGACATGTCCCACGGGCGTCCCGGGAAGTGCGGGTGCTGCCAGTAGGAGTGGCCGTCGCAGAAGTCCAGCCCCGCCTGGACGTGCGTGGGGCTGTAGCCGAGCTGGGTGCCGGCCACGAGGGCCTGGAGCTTCAGCTCGTCCTTCAGGAAACGATTCATCCCCCACCAGTAGTCGCGCTCGGTGTCCCACATGAAATCCACCCAGTCGTTCCGTGCGGCAGGGGTGATGCTGAGTTGGCCGTGCTTGACGACGGGCACGCTGTCGTCTTCGAGCTTCTGGCCGGGTTCGAGGCCCACGATTCCGCCGGGCCGGAGGGAGACGGCTGCGAGGTCGAACGTGCCGGGCGCCAGGTTGGTGAAGCTGATGCGGGCGTTGGCCTCGTCGGCGCTTGGGATGAAGGTAAGGCGGAAGGGCTTCCAGTCCGGGCCGACCTCGACCTCGGCGTGGAAGCCCAGGTGCTTCCACGGCTCGTGGGCCATCATGCAGTTCACGGCGACGCGCCGCCTCTTGTCGCAACGGGCCAGGAAGGCCAGGGTGTAGACCTGGTCCTCCTTGACGTCGAGGCCGGCGTGGGTGAACTGGGGGATCCAGACCTGCTCGCCCATCTTCTCGATGGCGACGCGGAGGAAGGGCTTGCCGTCCGGGCCGTCGGGCACGACCGACCAGGCGGCCTTCGCAGGCGGGCCGGCCTCCAGGTTCCACGGCGCGCCGATCGGCTTGGCGAAGTCGCCATTCGTCAGCATCTCGTCGCCCATCGCCTGCGAGCCGACGTTCCACACCTTGGCCAGGGCCTCGGTGTTCCCGTGCTTCTTGCGGAGCCAGGCGTTCCACAGCTTGCGGAACGTCGTGGCATAGGGGTCGGGCAAGCGGTCGAGCTGGCCCCAGGCCCAGGTGGCGAAGAGGGCGTTCTCGTTGTTGATCTCGACGAATGCGATGGCCGGCTCGGCCACGTAGGCCGTCTTGGTGTAGGGGTTCACGTGGGTCAAGAGGTCGCGGGCGTACTTCTTCTGAAGCTCGATCATGCGCGGCTCGAAGTTGTCCAGGCCCTTGTCGTAGTTCGGTCGCTGGTCGCGGCGGGGGAAGCCCTCCTTGTCGTCGAGCCAGCGCGAGACGTGGAGGTTGATGTTCGTGTAGACCCCGTGGAGCTTGAGCTGGTGGATGAGATAGTCGAGGCGTTCGAGCTTCTCGGGGTCAATGATCGTCTTGTTCGGGCTTTTGCCCCAGATCGAGTGGGAGTCCATGTGGTGGAATCGGACGCAGTTGATGCCGAGGCGTGCGAGGCGGGCGGCCACGCGTTCGGCCACCTCGTGGGGCGGGAAGCAGGCCTCGAAGCACAGATTCGTCGCCCAGAAGCGGATGGGGCCGGCGTCGGTGGCGAAATGCCCGTCCTTCGCCCGCACGAAGCCGTGCTTGCCCGCGGGCCGGGGCAGCCAGCCGCTCACGTTGGTCACATTGTCGGGCGCATCATACGAGATCACGAAGGGGAACATCGCATCCTCCGCACGAGCCACAAGAGGGGTGAGAAGGGCGAAGACGAGACAGCCGAGGGTCGGGCGGCGCTTCACGCTGAGTCCTCCGGGACAAGGGAAGCCACGACAGCGGCCGCGGTCAGGACACTATGAAACCAGAAACGGGGGGATTGGGCAAGGGGCTTGACCCCGCGTGGGCGACAGGGTAGGATGACCGGGCACTGCCGACCGTGGAGGCGAGAGACAAAGGAGGACCAGGCGTGAGGCTTCCCTTGATGCTGATGGTACTGGGTCTGGGCGCCGGAGCGGCGGAGGAGCCGAAGGACGGCTTGGCGCCGCCGGTGCGGCTCGAGGCCGCCGGCAAGCCGATTGACACCGACATCGGCCACGCGGCGCCCTTCGTGGGCGACTTCGATGGCGATGGCGTCAACGACCTGCTCGTCGGGCAGTTCGGGGAGGGCATCCTGTGGGTCTACCGCAACGAGGGGACGAATGCTCGGGCCAAGCTGGCCGCCGGCGTGAAGTTCAAGGACGGCGCCAAGGATGGCCGCGTGCCAACCGGCTGATGCGTCGGGTTCGGTCCACAGTTGGTGGACCTCGATGGCGACGGCTTCGTTGACCTCATCTCCGGGTCGTGGCCGGGTGAGCTGTTCCTGTTCCGCGGCGGGCCGGGCCGCACGTTCTCTTCACCGGAGACGATCAAGGACAGGGGCGGCAACGTCATCAACGTCGGCGGCGGCATCCGTGATGGACCGGATGGCGCCATTCGCATTGCCGGCCACGGCGAGTTCGAGCAGACGCCCGAAGGGACCTTCGTGAAGTACCAGGGGAAACGGATCAAGAGCACGCCGGAGAAGCCGGTCTACCTCACCGGCACGGCCTCGGCCGTTCACGCGGCGGACTGGGACGGAGATGGCCATCTCGACCTCCTGGTGGGGGACATCCAGGGCAGGGTGTTCCTTGCCCCCAACGAGGGGAAGGCGAAGGCATACGCGTTCGGCAAGGAACGGCAGCTCGAGGCTGCCGGCGGGCCGCTCACGGTGAAGGGCGATGCCGGGCCGTTCACGGCTGACTGGGATGGCGACGGCGACCTCGACCTACTCGTCGGCGCCGGCGACGGCAGTGTGACGCTGTTCCGCAACACGGGGACGCGCAAGGCCCCCGTGCTCGCGGCGGGCGAGCAGCTCGTGCCCCCGGGCGAAGCGGTCCACGGGCCCAAAGCCCCGAAGGAACCGCGCCGCGGCATTCGCGCCAAGGTCTGCGCCGCCGACTGGGACGGCGACGGCCGCCTCGACCTCCTCGTCGGCGACTTCGCCACCCAGAAGCCCGGACTCCCCGTGCCCACGCCGGAGGAGAAGGCCGAGCAGGATAGGTTGCGCAAAGAGAAGGAATCTCTCCAAGCACGCTACCACGAGGCCGTCAGGAAGCTACACGGCCCTACACGGGCCAAGACGAAGGAGGAACTCGACAAGGCCACGAAGGAGTGCGAGGAGATCACCCCGAAGATCCGCGAACTCGACGCGAAGCTCCCGCGTGAATACGAGACCCACGGTTGGGTCTGGCTGTTCCTGCGAAGACCAGCCGAGGCCACGACGCCGAGGCAGTGAGCTTGGATGGGGGCGAGCAGAGGAGAATGCCATGCGGGATGCCGCGCTTGTGCCGCTCCTCCTGGCGGCGATGCTGGCGCTCGGCGCTGAGGAGCCCAAGATGGGACCGAAGCTGGAGCCGCCTGACGCGCTCCCGCCTGCGCCGGCAGGGCAGGCGTGGAGGCCCGTCTGGCACGATGAGTTCGACGCCGAGAAGCTCGACGACACGAAGTGGGAGTTCCTCGAGGGCAAGTGGCGGGCCGCGGCCTGCACCCGCAAGGCGGTGTCGCTCGACGGCAAGGGGCACCTGGTCATCCGCACGTTCAAGGAGGGCGAGGACTACTTCACCGGGGTCGTGCGGACGCGAGGGAAGTTCGAGCACGCCTTCGGCTACTACGTGGCCCGCATCCAGCTTCAGAAGCAGGGGGGCCACTGGTCGGCCTTTTGGCTCTGGAACGTCGGGACCAGAGACGCCCCCACCCTTGAGGGCAGCCCGCTGCGCTTCGAGGTGGACATCAT
>VGYV01000541.1 GCA_016872855.1 Planctomycetota bacterium | reverse complement strand
GCCAGGCCGCTGGGCCGAGCCAGAGGTCCCACTTGAGGTAGGGCGGCACCGGCTGCGAGCCCTTGGGCGGCTCCTTGCGGTTCGTGCCCGCGCCGGCGTTCCAGACGTAGATTTCCTTGATGTCGCCGAGCGCCCCGTCCTGGACCAGCTCGACGCCGCGTCGGAACTGGCCGCTGGAGGAGCCCTGGTTGCCCATCTGCGTGGCGACCTTCTGCTTCTCCGCTGTGAGGCGCATCACGCGGGCCTCGTAGACCGCCCGCGACAGCGGCTTCTCGGTGAAGACGTGCTTGCCCGCCTTCATCGCGGCAACGGAGATGACGGCGTGCGTGTGGTCGGGCGTGGGCACGACAACCGCGTCTATCTGCTTCCCCATCTTGTCGAGCATCACGCGGAAGTCGAAGAACTTCGGCACGTCGGGGAACTTCTCGTATGCCTTGGCCGACTTGCTGTCGTTCACGTCGCACATCGCCACGATGGCTTCGAGCTTCGGGATCTCCTGGACGAACCAACTGCCGCGCCCGCCCACGCCGATGAGGGCGACGCCGAGCCTATCGCTGGCCGCGTAGGTGCGCGCGGCGCGGTCGCCTGCGAGCACGACCAGCCCAGCCGCGCCTCCCAAGAACGCGCGTCGAGTGTGCCGCGTCATCGTGGGCTCCTCCTTCCGAGTAGTTCGGAGTGCGGCCTTCAGGCCGTCTCCTCTCGTTACGGGCTAAAGCCCGCACTCCCAACGCGCCCTCACTTGGCCGAGGGTCTCTTGGCGTAGACCTCGATCTCGGTGCAGTGGTTGAGGTCGTTCTCGGTGTTGCCGTTTCCCCAGAGGCGCACGTAGCGGGCCTCGACGCCCCCGGCGTCAATCAGCAGCCCCTCGTGGTTGTCAATGTACTCTTTCTCCTTGCCGAGGCCGAGGCCAGAGGAGTTGTCGTGGTCGTTGTTGTAGAGGGTGCGGACGCCGCGGGCGAACTTCGGGTCGTCGGAGATCTGGACCACGACGTCGTGGTAGACGCGCGCCTGGGCGTGATAGTGCCAAACCACGATGGCGAAGAGCTGGCAGCGTTCCTTCAGGTCAACCTGGAACCATTGCTTGCCGGGGCCGATCTCGACGTAGCTGCCCTCGATGCCGTCTTTATCGCCGTCCGTGACCTGGCTCAGCTCGCCCATGATGGGCGAGGAGTCGCTGGCCGTGACGGGCTTCTTGAGCGCGACGTTGGTGACGCCGGCGGGGACGAGCAGGTCGGGGCGCTTGCCGGGGCGTGGCTTCTCAAGGTTGGGGGACTTGAGGTTGATCGGGGTGCCGATGAAGTGGGGCTTGGGCAGGTCGAGGACGAGGGGGGCCTTGCCGCCGGGCGGCGCCTCGCCGGCCAAGCTCAGCGCCGCCCATCCGGCCAACAGTGCGATGCGTCGGGCAGAAAAGGGAGCATTCACCTTTTCGCCCCCCTGGGGCGCCAAGGGCTGCTGCGCAGAAAAGGAGAATGTCCCCTTTTCTGCCACGTCTCCTGCGCCGCGCGCGATCATACTCTCCGCCGCGCGGAAAGCAAGCCCGGCCGCAACGCTTGCGCCGGATGGGGCCGGAGTTCGTACTGCGGTCCTCAGGCCATGTCCTGTGGCCCGGATACGGGCTGAAGCCCGCACTACGAACTCGCTACGGCCTCAGGCCAGGCGGCTTTCGAGGATTTCCTTGCGGATCGGAATCAGGCTGGCCTCCTTGACCTCGACTCTGCGGTCGCCGCGCGCCGTGATGGTCTCGGACACGAGCAGGCGGCAGATGCAGACGCTGACGCGGAGCTTGGAGGTGGCCACCTCGTGCTCCCACAGGTCGTCCCCGTGGTCAATGAGCCATTGGCCGAGGGCCTCGGTGCCATAGCCGCTGAAGCCGAAGACGGCCAGGACGAGGGCGTTGTTCCCGGGGTCGCGCGCGGTGAGGACGACCCCGGCGTCGTGCTCCTTGTGGGTCCAGTCGCAGTAGGCCCAGCGGTTCGCCTGCTCGTCCTCGAGGTAGTAGATGCCCGGCGCGGTGGGGTGGCCGAGGTCGGGCGGGGTCCGTGTGCTGCCGAAGCAGGAGGAGATGGCCCGCGTCCTGGCGCGATAGGTGAGCCAGAAGGGCACCTTGGGCTTCTTGGGCGTCTCGAACGGCTTGCAGCCCTTGAACAGCTCGGCGGCGAGCAGTTCGACAAGGTAATTGACTCGCATGCTGCCGATGAGGATGGCGGTCTCGTGGGCTCGGGACGCCATCATCTGGTCGTAGAGCGCGCGGGCGCGGTTGAGGTGCTCGCTGTGGGGCTTCTCGAGCGGGCCTTGCGTCTCGGCAGGGAAGCGGAAGGGGACGTAGACGAGGCGCACCTGCGGGTGCTCGCCGATCATGTGGGTGGAGGTGGTCAGCTCGCGGACGAGGAGGCCCGCCGCCTCGGCGTCGTGGAGCGAAATCCAGCGGCCGGTGCCGACGGGTTGTTCCTCGGCCTCGAAGTCGCCCATGTACAGGGCGACGTGGCCAGGCGCGGCGATGGCCCTGAGCGTGTTGGCCGGCCGCCGGCCGATCAGCGCCTGGGGCAGGCCCTCGCCTGCCAGCTTCCCGGCGGGGTCGTGGTCCTCCAGCCACTTCGCCACCTTGGCGATCGTGTCCAGCGAGGGCCGGTTGAGCTGGTTGTAGTACATCTTCCGCACCGTGTGGCGGTGCAGGCCAGAGTCCTCCGCGATCTTCTGCTGGATGCCGTGGTGGTCCAGGCCAAGCTGCATGAGGAGCTGTTTGAGGCGGAACTCGATCTCCATGCGTGGGCCTCCTGTCCGAAGTGGGTGCGACTGTGGCCGGGCGCTCGCCGCGCCTGCTCCGGCCGCCCGGCTGGCGAAAAAAAATGTGGAAAATCGCCCGCAAAGTAGGCGTGGGCGCCCGACTTGCCATTCGTCCCCTCTCCGGGCCACTTGGTGGCCGAAAGGGACCCGGAACGCGCTCGAATGGCTCTTTTGCACGCCTCTTGGCCAATACATCTGATGGCACGGGTCCGTTCATACGTCCACGATGCGGGACATGCTCTCGCTTTTCGAGCGTGTTGGCTATCCATTTACACATGCGTCCTATTGGCTGATTCCCGCCGTTTTCTTCTTGCAAAGCCGGTGCCGTTCTGGTACACCAGAGAACCGAACGCGGTACCCCAAAAAGGACCTGGCGGGCGGCGTGGAACGTGCCGGGTCATAGCATACACCGACGTGCCGCGGAAGTCAAGAGGCGGCGCCAGCGGGGCGCCCGGCGGCGGGGTGCGAGGGGACCGAGGAGAACCGAGCGATGTCAGCGATTGACGACCTGTGGGAGGACTACCAGCAGTCGCAGAGCCGCCGCACGTCCGTCAGGGTGGGCTTTGCCACCCTCCAGATGACGGACGAGGGCCACCTGGATGCCGCGGGGAAGCGCTACCTGCTCGCGGACAGTGCCCTGGCGGCGTTCGCCAACCTCCTGGGCATTCCAGCCCCCTACTTCTGCTCGCGGCCGCACGACCTCCAGGCCTGGCTGTTCAACCGCGAGCTGGGCGATGCCCTGAAGGCGAAGAGGCTCCCCACGGACGTTGGGCTGGTGGTGGAGGATGGCCAGAGGGTGGCGGGCCTGTGCAAGCCGCACCTGCCCGTGCTGCCGGCGGCTATGGTGTTCACAGGGGTTATGGCAAGGGCGCCCCGCTCGCCGCGCGGCAGTGGCAATCGGCTCATGGTGCGTAAGGACTGGATGCCCAACCACACCGCCACCGCCCTCCTGGCACCCAAGGCCCGGGTCGAGTGCCAGCAGGGCGACGACGTGGTGGCCGGGGTGGAAATCTCCATGGGGCCGGACGGCCATGCGGGCGCACAGGTGAACACCCTCCTCTTCCGCAAGGTCTGCGGCAACGGCTTCCTGGTGCCGCCCCGCGACGAAGCCGGCCGCCGCCTTCGCATCCGGACGCCGCCATCGGACTCCAGGCCCGCCCGCTACGCCTTCTGCAAGCAGGTCAGGCGCGTCGCCCGTGCGGCCTGGAAGGACATCGAGCCGCTGCTCGGGGCGCTCAAGCAGCTCGTGTGCGTGCCCGTGGGCAACCTGGCCGAGGCGGCGGACAGCGTGGCCCGGCTGGCGCACCTGACGCTGTGCAGCAAGGTGCGTTGCCAGATTCTCCAGGCCCTGGAGCGCGACGCGTTCGGCCCCGGCGATACGATGTACCACGTGCTCAACGCCTGCTCCTGGGTTGGCACCCACGACGAGGAGCGTCCTGTCGCCTGGCGCCGCCGCTTGCTCTTCGCCTGCGGCGAGGTCCTGCGCCGCCAGCTCGAGGGCCACCCCCTCGCCGCCTCCGCACGCCCCGGGCCTGACGAACGCCCCCGGTTGGCCTGAAGGAGCCCCCAATGCCGCCGGACGCCGCATCCTTCTACCTCCTGCTCGACCCGCTCTGTCCGCCCGCGGGCGATGGGGCGACGCGCCGCGTGCCGATGGACGCGCTCGAGGTGCCGGAAGGCGTGTCGTTCCTCACCCTCGATACGGGCGGGCGCCCAACACTCGACGAGGATGCCCCTGGCAAGGGCGCGTTCGCCATCGAGCCGGTGATGGACGGCGCGGCCCCCCGCCTGCTGCTGGTGGGGCCGGGGGCGGTGGTCAACGGCCAGCCGGCCCCCCGCCTCGCCCTGCTCGACGTGCGCGACCAGGTGGCGCTCGATGCCTGCCCCTACCTCCTCCACGTCACGCGGTTGCACCCGCCGAGCGTGGGGCCAGTGCCGCCGGCGCTGGTGGGGCGGAAGTGCCCCATCTGCCGAGCCCCGTTCCAGGCGGGCGACTCGGTCTACACCTGTTGGGCGTGCGGCACGTCTGTCCACCATTCGTCGCCGGCGTCGGAAGGCGGCGCCGAGGAGGGGGGCGGCTGCTTCGAGTCCCTCAAGGCCTGCCCCGCGTGCGGCCACGAGCTCATCGTGGACGAGGGCTTCACCTATGTGCCGGAGGCCTGACCATGCCACAGAGGCAGAAAAGGGGACATTCTGCTTTCCGCCCCCAAGGGGGGCGCCGAAGGCCGCGCCGCGGGAAAGCAGAATGTCCCCTTCCCGCGCCAAAGGCTGCTGCGCAGAAAAGGGGAATGTCCCCTTTTCTGCCCGACCTGCGAGCGCGTCTGCCGCAGTTCATCGGGGCGCGACCCGACGCGGCGGACGCCCTGCGGGCGCTCAAGGTCGCCCTCGTCGGCGTGGGCAGCGTGGGGCGCGGCATCGCGTTCCACCTCGCCCGCTTCGGCGGCATCCTGTGGCTGGTGGACCGTGGGCGCCTGAAACCCGAGAGTCAGTTGACTCATCCCGGGGTCGGCCCGGCCGACATCGGGGAGCCCAAGGCGAGCAACCTGGCCCGCGCCCTGGCGGCCTGCGGCTTCTGCGGGCAGGGCTTCGCGCACGACGGGCCAGTCGAGGAGCTGCCGCTCGTGGCCTTCGCCGATGCTGGCCTGGTGGTCCTGGCAAGTGACAATCTACGAGCCGAGGTCGAGGTGGGCCGGCGTTGCGCCCAACTGGGCAAGCCGCTCCTTCAGGCGAGCGTGCATGGCGACACACTCGTCGCCCAGGTCCGGTTCTTCAGCGGCAAGCCGGGCTCGCCCTGCCCCGCGTGCGGCTACACGGAGGCCGAATGGCAGGCCTACCGCGAGAACCGGCCGTTCAAGTGCGAGCCGCTGGGCTGGGTGACGCCTCGCCAGCAAGAGTCCCCGCCGCCGGCGCCGACCATGAGCACGAGCTTCCT
>VGYV01000540.1 GCA_016872855.1 Planctomycetota bacterium | reverse complement strand
TCCCGGGGAACATACATTCGGGGAACAACAACATGTATGCCCCAGAGGGGGCCGTGAATTCAAGGGTCTTCTGCTGTAATGCACGACATTTCCTCAACTTACGCAGTGTCCGAAACGGACCACGCCCTTCAGCTTTTCTACGCCCGCGGCGACGAGGCGTTCGCTCCCTACCGACCTGGCTGGAACGCGGGGAAGGAGATCGCCGGGCGTGGGAAGCTCGGCCCTGGGGAAGCGCTGGCCCACGACGAGACGTTCTTGCTGTTCAGCGGGGGGCGCAAGTTCCTCTTCACCAAGCCGGGCCGATACCGCCTGAAGGCGCAAGTGTCTCTGCGGCAGCAGGTCATCGAGTCGGACGCGGTGAGCATCCTCGTGAAGCCCCTGCCGCCGGACCACGTGCCGGCCAGCCAACTCGCCTCCGACCTGGGAGTGGCCAGAGCGTTCCAGGAATGGGGCACTGAGGAAGCTGCCGTTGTGACGCTGGAGAAGCTAACGGCCGACTTCCCGCACTCCCTCTATGCCGACCACGCACATTGCGCCTTGGGGAACTACTATTGGGGTCGTTCGCGCCCGCGCTACTACCCGCCATGGGTCGATCCGAAGCCCGCCAAGAAGGCGTTCGAGCGCTACTCAGCGGTCTCCGCTCGGATTGGAGCCATGCGGGCGCGAGCTCTCCTCCGCATGGCTGAGCTGGCCGCCGAGGTCCCCGAGATCCGGCCGGAGGCTAAGCTGGATGACCTCCTGCGGGAGCTCCAGGGCTACGTCGCCGTTGCCGAAGCTATCGGCCGGCGCGAGGAGTTCGCCGCCTTGTGCAAGAAGCTCGAGGATGCGCTGGCGAGTGCGAGGCGTTGACCGGGCATACTGTCGCCGTCTGGGCAACGGGGCATCACGAGCGGTCGGGGGGCTCGGATCTCCGTTTTCCACTTATCCGCAACCCTTCCCCATCCCGGGGCTCTGCGCCGGAACGGTGTGTCGTGGACGGTTCTCGTCCCCCTCAAGCGTTTTGTGCTGTCGCGCCGCGTTGACTGTCTTGTGGGCGAGTGGTATAATCAACCGGTCGTGCAGACTGGTTGATAGGAGCTTGCTCATGAAGAGAGTGGGTGCGTTTGATGCAAAGACACATTTCTCCCAGCTTCTGACGGAGGTGGAGCGGACGCAGCGCTCGATTGTGATCCAGCGGAGGGGGAAGGACATTGCGGCGTTGGTGCCGGCCCAGAGCGCTATCGCCCGTTCGGATGCGGAACGGGCGGAGTGGGTCGTGTCCGAACTGCGAGCCTTCCGGGCGGCCCAGAAGAAAGGTGGGCCGCGGCTCAAGGCCGAGGAACTCATTGAGGAGGGCAGGGAGCGATGAGCCGCCAGATTGTGGTGGACGCGTCAGCCGCCGGGGCCTGGCTGCTCGCCGACGAGAGAACTCCGGAATCGGACACGCTTCTGCGATGGGTGAGCGACGGCACGGTGAGTCTCGTCGTGCCGGAGATATGGTCCTACGAGGTACTGAACATCCTGCGAACCGCGGTGAACCGCGGGCGCGTGGAGGAGCCAAAGGCCAGGAAGGTGCTGGAGCCGGTCCGGGCTATTCCGAAGGAAGTGGTCTCCGCGGAGTCGCAGGGGGAGGCGGCGATCCTGGGGGCCGCCTTGGGCCTCAAGCTCTCGGCCTACGATGCGGCCTACGTGAACCTGGCGGACTCGCGCGGCATGGACCTCATCAGTGGTGATACGGACATCCTACGGCTGCGCCCGCGTTTCCCGTGGATATGGGCGGTCCAGGACTTCGTTAAGAGCGTTCAGCGTCCATGAGCGGCACATCGGTCCACATCGGGGTCAGATCTACATTCTACACTTTCACGGGGGCTAGGCCTCAATTCTCTGTTCTTTGCCAGCTTGCCGGGCAGAAGGGGCGCGAGGCAAGAAGTGGGGAATTGAGGTTTGGCCCCTCCGCCTACGGCGCGATAGTGCAAACACCGGTGGCAGGACTCATTGCCTCGTGCTGGCATCCAGAATGGTCAGGCCCACGATGTCGGAACCGTCCTTGCGCGCAAGCACGTCGTCGCCGACCTCCACGGTCCGGGTCGCCCGCTGGGGCCGGCGGAAGCTGATGTACAGCACGTTGGCCTCCTTGTCATAGTCCAGCCACACGTGCTGCGTGGGCAGCTTCGTCACCCTGGCCGCGAGCGCCAGGCAGTTGCCGACCAAGTCCTGCGTCGGTCCCTCTTTCACCGTTGCCATACCAGGCTTCCTCTCGGCTTCTTGTCCAGCACATACGCCCGGGGGTCAGACCTCAAGGGCGTGTTGCCCAAGTCCCCT
Organism: Planctomycetota bacterium; assembly: GCA_016872855.1. GTDB lineage: Bacteria > Planctomycetota > PUPC01 > DSUN01 > DSUN01 > DSUN01. Next base: position 3,415 of record VGYV01000540.1, on the reverse strand, counting down.
TCGGGGGGGTGGACCCGTTCGGAGTCCCGCCTTTAGGCGGATTGGGGCAGGAGAAGACCGCCTGAAGGCGGGACTCCCAACGAGTTCACACTTTGGGCAACACGCCCTCAATTTTCTACTTTTTCGGCTCTCCGGGGCCTGGGGTCAGGTCGTAATTCGAGACTTCCTGTCATGATCCCGGGGTTAGGTCGGAAGTTGCAGGATAGCCGGCAGACCAGACAGGCATAGGCGCGACGGAGTATGCCCCCGATTCTGGTGAGCTTGCTGGAAGCTCCTGAGCCCGACCCTCTCCCTTCCCTCTCCCTACAAGGGAGAGGGGTCCGAAGCCCCCTCCCTACCAGGGAGGGGGTAGGGAGAGGGTTGGAGCTTGCCAATACCCTAGAGCGCCAGGAATAGGGGCCATACTCGGCGGGACGGACCGCTCGGCATGGCCGGAGACCATCGGCGCAAGGCACCGGGGTTGCGGCGTGAGGGCAAGAATGCCAACTCGTGTGGCGCATGTTGGCATTCTCTGGGGGACGAGCGGGCGAGGCGGTTGCCGCCCAATCGTCTGACCCTACTGCCTTCGCAGGAGGCCAGATGCTGCAGACGGTCAGATCTGGGAGTACGCGGTCGGCTTGAGGAGCAGGTTCGTGATGTTCGAGACCGTGTCCTTGTACTGGGGGTCGTTCTTCATCGCGGTCCAGTCGGGATGGGCGAGGAACTTGGCCCATGCGTCCTTCTGGGCGGCCTCGTCGTCGAAGCCGAGCATGTAGGTGAGGTTGGGCATCCTGGCGCCGGCGAGGGTCTGGCCGAAGAAGACGGGGGGCATGCCCACCTTGCGGAAGAGGGCCACCTCGCCGCCTTCGTTGAACATGGCAATCTTGCGGCGGGCGCGCTCTGCACAGTGGCTCTCGTAGGTGCGGAGTTGGAAGATGCGCGTGTCCTTCTTCGTGGGCACCTCGATCTTCGGCACGGCGTCGAAGGCAAGCATCAGCCAGGTCTCGACCCGCTTGAAAGTCGGCTCGGCCTTGGGCGGATCCAGGAACGCTGCGGCAGCCTTGGCGAACTCCACGTCGGCCAGCAGCCGCTGCTCGCTGGTCACGGCAGATTCCGCCGTCTTGTGGGGCAGGAGCACGAAGATGCCCGGGGTCTTCTCATCGGTCATCGCGAACGCGCCGACCGGCTGAATGCCGAGGCGGTTCCATGCGGGGACGGCCAGGGCCAGGAAGTCGTCGAGCCGCTTGCGCATCGCGCCCGGCTCGTAGTGGTAGAGGCGCAGCTCGAGGAACTCCTTGGCGCCCGCCGGGGGCGCCTCCGCGCCGACCGCCGCATTGCCCATTGCTGCTGCTCCTGCCGCGCACGATGCTCCCAGGAACTGCCGCCTCTTCATCGCCTGCTCTCCTTGGACGCGTGACAAGGGGCCAAGACTACGCGGAGCCGGGACACAGTATAGCCCGCTCCGCGCGGATTGCAAGCGAGGCACGTGCCTTAGGGAGGCGATGGGGGTGGGCGAGGTGGGGGACGTGTCGGCCTCAGCCCAAATAGCTTCCAGCGATTCGGCGGCGCCCTGACCGGCACCAAGACTGCCTAAAGGCAGGACTCCGAGCCAGGAGAGCGACCCGTTTGGAGTCCTGCCTTCAGGCAGTCTTCGCCCCAATGAGGCGAATCGCTGGAAGCTATTTACCGGCGGCTGCGGCGCTTGCGCAGGGTCACGAGGGCACCGAGGCCCAGGAGCGTGAGGGTGCAGGGCTCGGGGATGAGGGTGTTGGTGAAGGTGACGCCCACGCTGCCGCCGGGCGGGACGGTGATCGTGGCCGAGAAGGGGCCATAGACGGCGCCAGGGTCGCTCGAGGCCACAGCCACCTCCCACCCCGGCTTGGGGGTCTCAGTAACGGTGTAGACGCCGGCCTCGAGGTCTTCGAGGAGGAGCTGTCCGCCGCCGCCGGCGATGGTGACGAGGAAGGGCTCATCGTTCTCGGGCTCGACCCAGAACTCCCAGTCGGTCGTGGGCGGGATGAAGCCGCGGGGGTCCACGAGCTTCTCGATCAACAGGTCGCCCTCGATCTGCTGGCTGATGCCGAACTCGCCGATGGCGAAATTCACGGTGGAGGAGACAGCGATGGACGCGATGGTGTCGCCGCCGGTGCCATAGAAGCCGTAGTAGGAGGCGCCTGAATTGCCCTGCACGCTCTGGGTCACAGTGGTCCCATCTTGAGCGACCGCCGTGATGTCGAAAAGGCCGAATGGGTTCGGCTCCGCATAGAGATAGAACGCCCCAGTTCCGGCCGGCAGCGTCAGCGTGGTGTCCGTGCCGCTGTACGGCCCGGATGACGACACGGGATAGACATCACCTGTGTACCCGTGGCTCCAGGTCGCCCACCCGCTCCCCACTCGCACGTGGTACATCGTCACACTGAAGTCCACGGTTCCGCCGAGCGGCGAGGGCACGTCGGTGACTAAGTTGAAGAGAGGCCGCCCATCCAGGGGGAACGGGGTCATCGTGTATGTGCCGAGGGTGGCCGCGGGCGCGCCCATGCCGCCAGCCACGCCGATGATCGCTGCCGACGACGGGCAGGCCAGAAGGCTGAGCAATGCGACGCAGAGAGTGGCTTTTCTCACGAGACCGCCTCCTGAAGTTGTCGAACCCAGAGAGTGTTCAACTGGAGCTGCAGCGATTCCCCGGCAGCTTGGTGTGCGCCATGGCAATTGCCGTGCCGCTGGACTCGGCTCCGGGCGACGAATCTCGATGGGCCATAACAGACTTGTGGTATTATACTTATGCCGAATGGCCATGTTCGTCGAGCGCCAGCGTCGGGACCAGTTCGGGACGGGCATGTTGACGCCAGGCAACGCCGACGGGTGGACTTTGACGCATGTGGCTAGTACTCTGTCAAGCTTGACATGATATGTAGTGAGTGGTATATTTCCCCTGCGGGGAGCCACCTTCCGCAGGGGGACAGGATGAACAAGAAGTATCGCGTCGATCTGACGGAGGAGGAGTGCAATGCACTGAAGCGTCTCGTCGATTCGGGCAGGGAGGGCGCGAGGCGAATCCGCTGGGCTCACGCCCTCCTGAAGGCCAACGCCGGCTGGAGCGACGAGGAGATTGCCGAAGCCTTCGATGTCAGCATCCCGACTGTGCAACGGCTCCGCCAGCGGTTCGTGGAGGAGGGGCTCGACGTGGCGCTCGGGGCCCGCAGCCACCAGCCCAGGCCCTATGCCCGCAAGCTCGACGGCGAGCGGGAGGCCCAGTTGATGGCCCTGGCCTCCAGCCATGCCCCCGAAGGCCACACGCGCTGGACGCTGCGCCTGCTGGCCGACAAGATGGTCGAGTTGACCTACGTGGAGAGCGTGTCCCATGAGACGGTCCGGAAGGCTCTAAAAAAAACGACATGAAACCCTGGCTCGTCGAACAATGGTGCATCCCGCCCGA
>VGYV01000539.1 GCA_016872855.1 Planctomycetota bacterium | reverse complement strand
TGGAGCGGTTGCCCTTGCGGCCAATGGGGCGGACGCGGAGCCAGTTCTGTCTGGGCAAGTCGTTGCGGAAGACCTCGATGCCCTTCTCGCGCCCCTCGGCGCCCTTGCCGCAGGTGAGGATGTCGAGATCGCCGTCGCCGTCAATGTCCCCGAAGCAAAGCCCCTCGTCCACCGCCGACCAGGCGGTCGTGGGCAGGCCCCAGGCATCGTTGACGGCCTCGAACTTGCCGCTGCCCGTGCCGCGAAGGACGTAGAGGAAGTACTTGCCGTTCACGATGATGTCGGGCACGGCGTCGTTGTCGAAGTCGGTCAGGATGGCCCCGCCCCAGTTGGTGTTGGCGATGCGCAGTTTGTCGCCGCCGGCGATGGCGTTGGGCTGGGGCGTGAAGTGGCCCTTGCCGTCGTTGAGGCAGATGAGGAGCCTGAACGGCGCCTTTTCGCCCTCCACGCAGATGAGGTCGAGGTCGCCATCGGCATCGAGGTCGCCGACGCCGTGGATGCTGCCGCCCTCTTCGTTCAGCCCCGCCTCCTTCGTCGCGTTGGTGAAGCCGAGCTTGCCATCGTTCACGAAGATGCGGCGGCCGGGCGGGTGGTAGCCGCGGCGGCTCACGAGCATGTCGAGGTCGCCGTCGCCGTCAATATCCACGCAGATCGGCCCGCCCTCCTCGTAGGAGCCGGCGATGAGCTGCTTCCGCGGGAACGTGCCGTCGCCCTTGCCGAAGTAGATGGCGATCTGGGGGTTGGCGCGGCCGCCCTCGTCGGCCAGGTAGTCGGCGATCCCGTCGCGGTCCATGTCGGCCATCGCGCAGGCGCGGTTGAAGTGGTCGAGGGTGCGGGGGCGGGTGAAGGCCCAGGCGTTGGGCGTGCAGTCGTTGCGGTAGAGCACGCCGCCTCCGTCGTGCCAGGAGGCCAGGATGTCCACCTTGCCGTCCTCGTCGAAGTCGAACGCCAGGCGAATCTCGCCGCCTGGGTAGGGAATGGGGTCGTTGGCCCGCACGCCGCGGGGGACGGCCAGCTTGGGGTCAATGTAGGTGAAGTGGCCTTTGCCATCGTTGATGGCCGCGGCGGCGGAGGGGCCGCCGTGGCTGCCCAGGTGCAGGTCGAGGTCGCCGTCGCCGTCAATATCCAGCAGGTCAATCCCGCTCATCCACCACTTTGGCGCGTTGGCGAAGTGGGCGGCGACGACGGCCGCGACGCCCGATTCCCGGGTGACGTTGGTGAAGGGCTTGCCGGGAGGCGGCGGGACAGTGTCCGGGGCCGCGGCGATGGCGCACAGCAGAAGCAGGGCCTTCATGCCACACCTCCTTGCGGGTCAAGGGGCGAGGAGCTTGCGTGCTTCGGCGAGCATCATGGGGCATGAAGTATAGCCGCCGCCGGCCCGTGCGTCAATGGACAGCCGCCGATGCGCGCATGGCCCTCTGCCATGGCAACCGCGTTCTTGCCTGTGTTCTCGTCCTCGTCGTCCTCGTCCTCGTCGTCGAGTCTTGGGGCTCTTTCCCCCCTGGGTTCGACGACGAGGACGACGACGACAACGACGACGAATCGAGAGGAAGCTCCATTCCCCTGTCGCTCCTCTGCTCCACGGGGCGAGGAAATGTGGGGTGGGAAAAAAGGAAAAAGTAAAGACCCGACCCTCCCCCTGGCAACCGTGTTCTTGCCCGTGTTCTCGTCCTCGTCGTCCTCGTCCTCGTCGTCGAGTCTTGGGGCTCTTTCCCCCCTGGGTTCGACGACGAGGACGACGACGACAACGACGACGAATCGAGAGAAAGCTCCATTCCCCTGTCGCTCCTCTGCTCCACTGGGCGGGGAAATGTGGGGTGGGAGAAAAGGAAAAAGTAAAGACCCGACCCTCCCCCGCGCACCAGAGGCCATTCAGTGTATCCCTCGGCGCGCCTGTGTCAAGCACTTCAGCTAGTTGCCTTGACAACGGCAACGCCGCACGGTAGCGTAGAGCCCTGCTGGGCCGCTCGCCGAGTTCTTCGGCCCCAACCTGTAGCGAAGGAAGGATGACTGATGCGCAAGACGACCAAGGCCAGGCACGAGGAGCAGGCGCCGCAGAAGGTCCTCGCTCTGCGCCACTGCGCGAGCAGCCTCTCCGACTACCGCGACTTCGCCCAGATCGCTGCACGCCTCGCCCCCTATGGCCGGGTGTGCGTCGAGGTCAGCGACCTCGCGCAGAAGACCGACTACGGCCTGCCCCCCGGCGGCAGCCCGTGGCACGAGTACTCGACCTACATGCCCGTGCTCCACAGGGTCTTCCCGCACCCGAAGATCGCCCCACACCTCTCCGCCGATTGGGTGGCCCGCAACCGTGAACTCGTGATGGCGAAGCAGGCGATCCTCGCGGAACTCGGCCTGGGCGCCTGCTACTTCGATTGCGCCCCCTTCTTCCTGCCCGAGTCGTTCTTCCGCGAGTTCCCACACCTTCGCGGCCCACGAGTGGACCATCCGCGCCGCAGCACGCGAGCCGAGTTCGCCCCCTGCTCCGACCAGCCTGAGTACCTCGAGATGCTGGCCTGGATGGTCGGCGAGTTGAAGCGCGCCGTGCCCCAGCTCGCCGTCTACCAGTTCCTCTCCAACGACTGCGGCGGCGGCTTCTGCTGGTCAGACTTCCTCTACACGGGGCGGAACGGCCCGCGGGATTGCCAAGTGCGCCCGATGGGCGAGCGGATGCGCGGCGTCATCCAGGCCATCCACGACGGCGCCATCCGCAGCGGCGGCGACATTGACGTCCACTACAAGGGCAACCTCAGCCGCTTCGAGTACGACACGCTCTGGCCCATCCGGCCGCCCAACACCTATCTGGGCGCTGGCTCTCGCCCGGACCCCGAGACGGCGCACGTTGGCCACGTCGTCGCCGACCCGGCCCGCGGCCTGTTCGACCCCTTCGCGGTGGTGGCCGGCGCCGAGCGCCTGCGCGACCCAATGGTCCACACCTGCTTCATCAACTTCGCTCCCTCCTACCGGCGCGGCTCCGCGCTGCTCGCCACCGTCGAGAAGGTCGTGGACATCCTGGTGGACTGCCAGGAGGAGCCGACGCACACGCTGCTCGAGCGGGTGGCCAAGGTGCGCAAGCTCTCGGCCCGCTGGGCTGGCGAGGCCAATGCGGACAAGGCGACGGAGGCATTCTATGCCCTCCACCACGCCCTCGGGCCGACCCGCAAGCACAGCAGCTTCTACGAAGGCGTCTCCACCCGCCACGTCACCCGCCCGCTCGTCGTCAACCCCGGCCTGCTCACCCCCGACGAGGAGGGCTACTTCCTCCCCCATGTCTTCAACGTCTCGCGCAAGGCCGCGCGCGAGGACTACGCGGACATCCACGGCGGGCGCAAGGACACCCACTGGCAGGGCAACTGGTTCTGGGACGAGGGCGTTCAGGGCGCGCTCGGCGCCCTGAGAGGCGTCGCCAAGACCCTTGAGAGCCTCCAGGACGCTCCAGAGAAGGCCCTGCTCCGCCAGGTGGCCACCGCGCTCCGCATCTACGCCAGCGTCATCCGCTCGTGCAGCAACTTCTTCTTCGGCCAGGTCTTCCGCGACCGCCACCGCGACGCCATCGCCAGCGGCCAGATCGAGGCCCCACGGGTCCGCACCGAATGGGGCGACGACGACTTCGCCGCCTGGTACGAGACCCTCCAGGACGAACTCCACAACGTCGCGGAACTCATTACCCTTCTCAAGGAGCGCGGCTCCGAGTGCATCATCACCGCGAATGCCCCCGAGGAAGAGGACACCTTCGTTCTCGCCCCGGACCTCCTCGACCAGCTCACCCGGAAGTCGGAGATCATGGTTGCCCACTGGCGGGACGCCGAGAGCTACGTCCTATCGCCGAACAAGTAGCGGGAGCAGGACGCACACACAGCATACGAACAGGCATCGCGGCAAGAGGGTGGTCGCTCGTCCCAAGGCGCTCGGAAATGAGGGGGAAGGGCCGATGTGGGGCGGGAGAAAAGGAAAGAGTAAACACCCGACCCTCCCCCCCGAAAGACCGGGGAGCTAGGGAAGCTAGGGAAGCTGGCACATATGGTGGCGCGGCGGTCGGCAGCACACAAGAGGTAGGGGGCGCGCGACCGGCAGGAACGAAGATGGTGTGCAAGTGTGCACACCCTACTCGGTCGGCTTGGCATCGAGCTTGAGTTCGTGGATGGACCAGAAGAGGCCGCTGGACTTGCCGGTCTGGACGATCTTGATGAAGCGGCCGAAGCCGGGCTTCAGCTCGATCTCAGTGACCGGGCCTTTGCCCTCGCCCGTGGCGACGGGGGGCCCCCAGGCCTGGCCGTCGCGGGAGATGTAGACCTCGTAGCCGCGCGGGTAGTCGCCGGCCGAGCCTTTGGTGTCGAGGGTGATCTTGGTGACGACCTGTTCGACGGGCAGCTCGACCATGAACCACTCGCCGCCGGCCATGGCCGCCCCGGTGTCCCAGCGGGTCTCGGGCTTGCCGTCGTTGGCGTTGCGGGCCTTGTCGGCGTTGACGGAGGCGGTGAGGCGGGCAGGGGCCTTCATCGCTTCGGTGACTTTCTTGACGGCGGCCTCGGCCTCGGCCTTGAGCGCGGCGTCGGCCAGGTAGGGCTGGAGGGCCTTGAGGACGGCGGGGTGGCGCAGCTCGGCCATGCCGGCGAGGATCGTCTTCTTGTCCTCGACCTTCGTGGCCAGCCTCATCGTGTCGTCGTAGCGCCGCAACACGTCGCCGATGGGCATCTGGCTGGGGAGGGCGAGCATGCGAACGTAGCCGCGCAGGGCGAGGATGCGATGTGTTTCGCTCTTCGCCTCGCGGACGAGCCGCGCCAGATCGTCGGCGGGCGCCGCGTCGGGCCACTCGGCCAGGGTGCGGAGCGCGGCGTCCTGGACGGCGGCCTCGGCGTCGGCCAGGGCGGCTCGGACGGCGGCCAGGGGCCTCTCGCCGCCGAACTTGCCCAGGATGCGCAGGATGGCGCCCTTGCCGGGGACGGTGGCGTTGGGCAGAGCTGCGATGAGGGCAGCGCTGCGGGCCGTTTCATCCTTCAGGTCGCGGGCCACGGTGAGCACGGCTCGTTCGGCGGCCTTGAGGGCCGCGTCGTCCTTGCCCTTCACCAGCAGGGCGACGAGGTCAGGGAGGGCCTTCTCGGTGGCGAGCTTGCCGATGGCGGTGAATGCCTCGCGGCGGACGTCCTCGCTCTCGTCCTCGGCGGCCTTGAGGAGTTCGGGCACGGCGCCCTCGGCCCGGCGGGCGGCGAGGGTCTTGATGAGTTCCGCCTTGCCCTTGGCGTCGGCCTTCTTCATCTCGGCCAGGATTGCTTCGTCCACCCCCTTGCCCTTCAGGAGCGCGAGGGAGGCGCGGGCAGCATCGGCCTCGGGCTTCGCCTCGCCCGCGGCGGCCTTGGCGAGGAGCGGCACGGTCACAGCCTCGCCCAGGCTGGTGAGGGCCTGGAGTGCGGCGACGCGGACCTTCTCGTCCTGGCCCCCGGCTGCGGCCACCACGGCGGGGGTCGCGGCGGCGTCGCCGCGGGTGGCCAGGGCCTCGATGACGAGCACCTGAACAGCGGGGGCGAGCTTGGCGAGCTGGGCAGCGAATGCCTTGGTGGCCTGGGCGCCGGGCACGTCGCGGATGAAGCTCACGGCCATCGTTTGCATCGCCGCGTCGTCGCCGGCTAAATAACTCGCCACGATTTCGACTCGATATTCGCAAATCGTGAGCTGGCAATGTGTTGTGGAGCCGTGTAGAATTAGCCCCCACTGGGTGTATGTTGGTTTCCGACCACCAGTGGGGGCCATGAG
>VGYV01000538.1 GCA_016872855.1 Planctomycetota bacterium | reverse complement strand
CACCGGGCTTTCCGGCACCTTCGTGCCGGAGCTCGCCCTCGCTGGCACAGGCATCCTGCCTGTGCGTCCCACAGGCGGGACGCCTGTGCCACTCGGCCCTGATTGAGAAGGGTAAGCGACGATGCGTAGAATCCTCCCCGCCCTAGCGTTCGCCGTCCTCGCCGCCTCCGCCCTCCGCGCCGCCGAGCAGGAGGCCCCCCCCAGGTCCCTCATCGGCCAGGTGCGCTTCCACACCCTCCGCGCGCTCAAGGACCTTGGCCGCGAGCTCGACTCGATCTTCGCCGGCATGCGCCGCACCATGCGCGGCGTGAAGGACGACACGGCGGCCGGCCTCCGCGGCGTGACCCGTGAGGGGCGCCGCGGCCTCGCCGACGCCAGCAAGGCCATCTCCCACGCCGCCAAGGCCGCCACACGCGAGACCCACGACGCCTTTCTCGCCGCCGGGCGCGCCGTCAACCCAGGCGTCGCCTCCCAGCCCACGCCCACCGCCCCCGTAGCCGCCACCCGAAAGCTCGAATCCCCCATCCTCGCCCCACACTTCCTGCGCGGCAACGACATCCTGCTCGCCTGGCACCTCGACACCGGTGGCCGCGCCGTGCGCGTCAGCCACCTCTTCGAGGACCGACTCCTCGTGGAGACCGAGGACAAGAATCTCTACTCCTTCGAGCCGCCCACAGGCATCCTCCAGTGGCTCTGGAGCCTCCCGGCCCCCAGCCAGAGCGGCTATGGCGAGGACCCACGCGAACCTAAGAGCATCCTCGTGATCGCCAAGGACGTGTACTACGAGCTCGACCGCATCGTCGGCCGGCCCCGCCGCCGCATCGTCCTGCCCTTCCCAGCATCCAACCCTCCCGTCGTCCGCGGCGGCGAGGTGCTCATCAACTCCTGGGAGCGCCGCGTCGTCGCCCTGGACCGCGAGACCCGCGCCCGCGAATGGTCCTATGTGCCCGACGAGAACGTCGTCGGCGCCGTCGCCATCGCCGCCGACCTGGTCTACGTCGCCGACACCAGCGGCGAACTCGTCGGCTACTCCGTGCCCATCAACCGCGCCAAGTGGACCTACAAGGCCCACGACGCCTTCCGCGTCACCCCCGTCCTCCACCTCATCAGCCTCTACATCCCCGCCGACGACATGTTCGTGCACTGCCTCAACCGCTTCAGCGGACTCCCGCAGTGGAAATACCCCGTCCAAGGCCCCGTCACCCAGCCCGTCTGGGTGGACGGCGAGACCGTGTATTTCTCGGCCGACGGCGATGCCTTCTACGCCGTTGCGACCAAGGATGGCAAGCTCCTCTGGAAGTGCCCCAAGGGCGGCTGGCCCCTCGCCATCGGCAGGCAAAACCTCTACATTCAGGGCGCAGGCAAAGAGGTCTGGTGCCTCGACCGCGCGACCGGCGACAAGAAGTGGAGCGTCTCTGCCGAACCCTTCACCCACTTCGTCCGCAACACCATCAACGACCACATCTACCTCTGCACCAAGGAGGGCGAGGTCTACGCCTTCTACCTCCGCGGCGACCACCTCGAGAAGAAAGCCCCGCCCACCATCGAGAAGAAGCCCAAGGCCAAAGGCGTCGAGGAGCCCGAGCCCGGTGGCATCGAGCCCGGCGAAGGCCCGGCCCCCAAGCCCAAGATGCCCGCCCCGCGGCCCAGGCCCGTCCCCAAAGCCAAAGCCCCGGAACCCCCCGAAAAGGAACCCGCGCCCAAAGCCAAGGAGAAGGGCGAGGAAGAGGAAGTCCCTCCCGCCGCCAAGGAGAAGGAGGCCGAGGAGGCCCCCGCGCCCAAGGCCAAGGCCGCGCCCAAGTCCAAAGCCCCCGAAGGCGAAAAGACCCCCGCCGAACTCGAGGAAGAGGAAGCCAAGAAGAAGGAGTAGAGGCCAACAGTGATCATTCACACCCAAGCCCACGCTCGCGCCGCACTCCTCGGCAACCCATCCGACGGCTACTACGGCAAGACCATCGCCTTCATCATCCGAAACTTCACCGCCGAGGTCACCCTCTGGGAAAGCCCCGAACTGGAGGTCCTCGACAGCGCCGAGGACCGCTCCCGGTTCCGCAGCCTCGACGACCTCGTCCGCCAGACCCGCCTCTACGGCTACTACGGCGGCGTCCGCCTCATCAAGGCCGCCATCAAGAAATTCGCTGACCACTTCGCCGCACGAAACATCGTCCTCCCACCACGCAACTTCACCCTCCGCTACCGCAGCAGCATCCCGCGCCTCGTCGGCATGGGCGGCTCATCCGCCATCGTCACCGCCGTCATCCGCGCACTCATGCGCTTCTACGACCTCGAAATCCCCAAGACCGACATCCCCACCCTCGTCCTCCACGCGGAAACCGAGGAACTCAAAATCCCCGCCGGCCTCCAGGACCGTGTCATCCAGACCTATGAGGGCGTGGTCTACATGGACTTCGCCCGCGAACTCATCGAGAAGCAGGGCCACGGCCTCTACGAGCCGCTGCCGAAGGAGTGCCTGCCCCTCCTCTTCGTCGCCTACAGCGAGGAGCACGCCGAGGGCACCGAGGTCACCCACAGCGGCCTGCGAGTCCGCTTCGACCGCGGCGAGCCCCTCGTCGTCGGCGCCATGAAAAAGTTCGCTCGCTTCGCCCAGCTCGGCCGCGACGCCCTCCTCGCGGGCGACACGCAGAAGCTCGGCGAGCTGATGAACGCGAACTTCGACCTCCGCCGCCGCATCGTGACCCTCCGGCCCGGCCAGGTCGCCATGGTCGAGGCCGCCCGCGCCCTCGGCGCTCCCTGCAAGTTTGCTGGCTCCGGCGGCGCCGTCGTCGGTCTCTACTCCTCCGAAAAGCAATTCGCCGCCCTCCGCGAGGCCTACCGCCGCCTCGGCTGCCGCATCATCAAGCCAAGGGTCTAAATGGCTTTCAGCGATTCGGCGACGCCTTCAGCGGGGACAAGACTGCCTGAAGGCAGGACTCCGAACCAGGAGAGCGGCTCGTTTGGAGTCCTGCCTTCAGGCAGTCTTTGCCCCAATGAGCCGAATCGCTGAAAGCCATAGTGGAAATATCCAGGGAATCTGCTATACTCGGCTCGCGTATCGGCCAACCCTTTGTGAACAGGAGGTCTGCGCGATGGCGAATGTGACAGAGAAGAGGCCCGGGAAGCCGGGGGACGTGGAACGGCGGGGGTTCCTCAAGCTGGCCACGGGCGCGGGAGCCGGGCTCCTCGTGCTCCGCAGCGGCGCCCTGGGCGCCGAGGCACCGAACAACAAGCTCAACGTCGCCTTCATCGGCACCTGGGGGCGCGCGAGCGCGCACTTCGGCGCCGTCGCCAACGAAAACGTCGTCGCCCTCTGCGACATCAATGAGAAGCACATGGAAGGCCCCGCCAAGCGCTGGCCCAAGGCCAAGACCTACGTGGACTGGCGGAAGTGCCTCGACCAGAAGGACATCAACGCCGTCATCTGCTCCACCACCGACCACACCCACGCCTTCGTGGCCAACTGGGCAATGAACCGCGACATGCACTGCTACTGCGAAAAGCCACTCGCAAACACCGTCGAGGAGGCACGCGTCGTCCGCGCCAATTGGCTCAAGCGCCGCGACAAGGTGGCCACCCAGGTGGGCACCCAGCGCCACGAGATTGACAACTTCAACCGCGTGGCCGAACTGATCCGAGACGGCGCGATCGGCGAACTCAGTCAGGCCCACGCCTGGGGCAACCGCCAAATCCGCCGAAAAGGCTACCCACCCGCCGAGAGCGAGCCGCCTCCCTACCTCCATTACGACCTCTGGATCGGCCCCGTACCCTTCCACCCCTACAACCCCGAATACTTCAGAGGCGGGGAGGGCGCCAACTGCCTCCAGTGGAACATGTACTGGGACTTCGGCAGCGGCCAGATCGGCGACATGGGCAGCCACACCATGGACCTCGTCTGGAACGCCATTGACCCCGTGCTCCCCACCACCGCCCAGGCCGAGTCATACCCCTTCGGTTCGCAGCAGGCCGGCAACGAGAAGGGCAAGCCAGCCGAACCCATTCCGCCGCACCCCGAGGTCACACCCGTCGAACTCCACAGCCAGTTCGACATGCCCGCCAACAACTGGCGCCCAGCCATCAAGGTCAACTGGTGGCAGGGGGGCATGATGCCGCGCACCCCCAGGGGCTACGTGGACCTCAACCGCATTGACCACGGCGCCATGTTCAAGGGCAAGAACGGCTTCCTCGTGTGCGACTTCGGCTCCCGAATCCTCCTCCCCTTCGGCGACGCCGACGACATGACCTACTACAAGCCGCGCACGAAAGAACAGCTCCAGCCGCGCGTGGCAGGCTTCCAGCGCGAGTGGATCGAAGCCTGCAAGGACCCCGCCAAGAAGAAGACACACTGCGACTTCGACTACAGCGGCACGATGATCGAGACGATGCTCCTCGGCCTCGTCGCCTACCGCGCTGGCAAGAAGATCACCTACGACCCCGCAAAGGGCGTCGTCACCGACGTCCCCGAGGCCAACGCGTTCCTCAGCAAGAAGTACCGCGAGGGCTGGACCCTCAACGGCTGAGCCGCCGCCGCAGGCCAGGGAGCGGGGAGAGCGCCAGGCCGGAAGCCGCTGTAGGCCGTCCGCCGCAAGCCGTAGGCCGTGTTCGCTTCTTCACTGCCTACTGCCTACTGCCCACTGGCCTTCCCGTGCCCGGACTCTCCCCGCTCCCTTCCGCCTCGCCGGCGGGTGGCAGTGGCATAGGTCTCGGATTGCCAAAGAGCTACGCGGGCCTCGCTCCGGCCGTCGCCCATGCTGTAACGCTGGATGCGAGCCTTTCGATCGGCCTTCCCGCCTCACGCGGTTCCCCACGCTGTGGCACGGCTGGCTTGTCCAGCCGTGTTCTTCCACGGCCAAAGACACGGCTGGGCAAGCCAGCCGTGCCATGCTCTGGCATCGGGGCGCGGCGCCTCATCTGGGGTTGGTTAGCCGTTTCGGAGGCTGCCGCTGGAGCGCGCGACGCGTACGAGAAGCAGAGCGTCCGCACCCGGCGGACCCTCTCTCCCTCCACCGCTGTAAAGGCTCTCCGCCCCGAATGTGCTCGGTCCGGAATTGTAGAGAACTGCGACGGCGCGGCCCGCTTCGGACACCGCGGGATTCGCCACGTGTGCGGGGAGATGTGGTGGGAGCGCATTCGCAGACGTGTTCAAGTATGGAATTGCGAGTGTCGCCGCCACCCCCTTCATGCCAAGCGGGAGGAGACGTTCCGCACTTGTTCAAGTACGGAATCGGCTGTGTCCCTCGTGGCCTTTCGCGCTGAGGGGGGATTCCATACTTGTTCAAGTATGGAATCAGCCTCCTCCCCCCGCAGTCGCGGTGGCGGCGAGCAGATGGTGCCTTGGCCTGCGAGCGCGCCCTTGGGTCTGGTCTCTCGGGTGCGTGCAATTTCCCACGGTCCGGGCGCCCTAGGGGAACGCCCGAAGGGCGTTGCGGAATATGGCCCGTCCTGAGGCCCCCGAAGGATTCAGCGAAGCGGGACCGTGGGTTTGGGGCGAGGAGCAGGCCCAGCCCCCGAAGTGGGGCGGCGGAAGCCCCCACTGCCGCTGCACTGGCTTGGACTTGGACATGCACGACTTTGGCCGCGTCTTCGCCCCCGGCACCGTGCGATTCCGTGGTCGGTTCAATAAGAAACTATCTCAGAACCCACGCGGGCTGCGACGCCAGCGATTCTGGCCGCAGGCAAGGAGTGAGGAGGAGGCGATGCAACGGAGAGCATCCTTCGCTTCGCTCAGGACTGACGACGAACGACACAGCCTGCGGCC
>VGYV01000537.1 GCA_016872855.1 Planctomycetota bacterium | reverse complement strand
GAACCCACCAACTGCCCCCCCCGCCCCCCCCCCCCCGCGACCCGCAGCCCCTCCCCGCTGCGGGTCGCGGGCCACCCACCCTGCACCGCCTACTCCTCATACCTGTCGCCGCAGTTTCACACTTGAAATCACAGCGGAGCGGGGATATGATAAGAGAGTGCAGCCATGACCGGTTGCCAGGGGGGTCGGGCATGAGCACGCACGAGCTCGCTCTGGGCAAGGCCACCCAGCGGCTGCTGGGCCAGGTGGCGCTCCGCCAGCGCCTGGCCGCGGCGGGCCGACGCCTTCACCTCTTCGCCCTTGCCCTTGCGGCCCTTTACGGCGCGCTGCTCCTCGTCTCCCGCCTCCTGGGCCTCATCCCCAACTGGTTCAGCCTGCTCACCCTCGCGCTCGTGCCCGGCGCGGCTCTCGCGCTGGCCCTTGCGCTCGACCGCTGCCCGACACGCTCCGACGCCGCCCGCCGAGTGGACTTCGCGGCCGGCACCCACGACCTGTTCCTCACCAGCTCCCTTCTTGCCTCGTCGCCAGGCGAGTTCAAGCCCATCGTCCTCGCTCAGGCCGAAGAGCGCGCCGCCAAGCTCGCGCCCAACCGCATCCTGCCCTACCGCTGGGAGGACAAGGCGGCTCACGTGGCCGCGGCGCTGTTCGTGCTCTTTCTCGGCACGGAGGTCCTCCCCCAGCTCGACCCCTTCGGCCACGAGAAGCAGCGCCAGGAGCAGGCCCAGCGCCGCCGCCTCCTCGCCGAGACCCAGAAGGCCACCGAGCAACGCCTCGCACTCCTCCAGAAGACCAGCCCCGAAGCCAAGACCTCCCAGGAGACCCGCCACGCCATCGAGGAGCTGAAGCTGGCCTTCAACGCGATGAAGCCCAAGGACAAGGAGGGCAACCTCAAGCGTCTTGCCGAAGCCCAGAAGGACCTCGGCGCCCTCTGGCGCAAGCGGAGCGAGGACCGCCTGAAAGACGCCTTCGACCGCGGCACGGACGCCCAACGCCTCGGCTCCGGCCAGGGCCAGAAGGCCGAGGAAATGAAGCGCCGCCTCCAGCGTGGCGACCCCTCCGCCATCAAGAAGGAGGCCCAGGAGATGCTCGAGAAGGCCCGGCGTCTCGAGCAGCTCAGCGACTCCGCCGAGAAGCGCAAAGGCGTCGAGGAACTCCGCCAGCAGCTCAAGAGCCTCTCCGACTTCCTCGCCAACAACGCTACGTCCAAGAGCCTCCAGGAAGCCGTCAACCGCGCCCTCGAGCAACTCACAATGGCCGAGAACCAGGGGCTCTCGAAGGAGGCGATGAAGGCGGTCCAGGAATCCCTCAAGCTCGCGGGCATGGAAATGGACGGGCTTGCCCAGGCCATACGCGACCTCCAGGCGCTCGAAAAGGGCCTCTCCGCCGCCCAGCTCGCCAAGATGCTCAACGCCCTCAAGGGCCTCGACGGCGCAGGCACTGAGGGCCTCAAGGACATCGAGGACTACGAGGAGTTCTACAAGAAGCTCCTCGCCGACGGTGGCCAGGGCGGCTGCCGCACCCACGGCCCTGGGTGAAGCGGCGACGGCGCCGGGTGAGGCGGCGCCGGACCCGGGATGGGCGGTCCCGGCATCGGTGAAGGCGGAAAGGCACCCGAGAAGCCCGACGCGAAGTCGGACTTCAAGACCGAGCGCTCGCGCTCCGCGCACACCGCGGGCAAGATTCTCCTCCAGTGGAAAGTCAAGGAGATGGGCGACCCAGGCTCGGTCAAGGAAAACTACCAGACCCAGATCGAGGCGATCAAACGCGGCGTCAGCGAGGCCATCCTTCAGGAGCAGGTGCCCCCCGGCTATCACGACACCATCAAGCGATACTTCGACTCCCTGAAGGAGCCCCGCAGTGAGCCAGCTCCCCCCAAGAAGCCATGAGCGTCACAAGAGCCGCCTAAAGGCGGGACTCCAAACAGGCACGACCCCGTTCGGAGTCCCGCCTTCAGGCGGTCTTCACGGCAGGGCGCGGCTGCCCGTCCTACTGTTGCCCCTCGCCGTCCTCGCCGCCCTCCTCGCGGCCTACTTCCTCTTCTGGAAGCGTGCCGGCGACCCGCTCGTGGTCTACTGCGCCCACGACTCCGTCTACTCCGAGCCCATCCTCCGCCAGTTCGAGGCCGAGACCGGCATCCCCGTGGTCCCCGTCTTCGACACCGAGGCGACGAAATCGCTCGGCCTCATCGAGCGCCTCATCCGCGAGAAGGACGCCCCCCGCTGCGACGTGTTCTGGAACAACGAACTCCTCGGCACCCTCGACCTCGCCGAGCGCGGCATCACCCTCCCCTACAAGGGCAGCGGCCACGCCCGCATCCCCGACAAGTTCAAAGACCCCGACGGCCACTGGACCGGCTTCGCCGCCCGCTTCCGCGTTTGGATTGTGAACCTGCCGAAGCTAGGCATACGGGCCTCCGATGCGCACCTGGTCGCCGGCGGCGAGGCCCTCATCAAGAAGGCGCTCGAAGGCGACCTCGCCCGCGTTGCCATCGCCAAGCCCATCTACGGCACCACCCTCACACATTACACCGTGCTCTGGCATCGCTGGGGCGCCGACAAGCTCAAGGCCTGGCACAAGGAGTGGCGGCAGCGCGGCGTCGTCGAGGCCCGCGGCAATGCCCACGTGAAGGACCTGGTGGCTGACGGAACCTGCATTCTCGGGCTCACCGACACCGACGACTACTTCCTTGCTCGCGACGCCGGCAAGCCCGTGGCGATGGTGCCCGCCACGCTCGACGATGGCTCGACCATCTGCATCCCGAACACCGTGTGCATCGTCCGCGGCACCCGCAGGCTGGAGCAAGCCCAGAGGCTTGTGGACTACCTCCTCTCAAAGGAGACCGAGCTGGCGCTAGCTCGCTCGCCGGCCCGCCAGATGCCGCTGGGCGACCTTGGCCAGATCAGGCATGGCGGCACGGTCCTCAGGGACACGCGCGGTCTCACGCTCGATGTCCAGCTGCTGGCCGAGTGCCTTGGGCCGGGCTACGCCCTGTCCACCCTCGGCCCCGCCCGCGCCGAGTGCCTGGCGTGGCTGAAGAGCGAGTACGGGCGGTAGTGGCCCGCCGCTCCGCGGCGGAGGATTCCGCGTCGGAGACGCGGGCTACGCTGCAAGGCAGTGCTGGCAATGACCCTGGCGCAGGACTATGTGTGGACAGCGGCTCGCGCCCTCGGCATCGCGGCGGGGGCGGTGCTGATGGGGGCAGCAGTGCAGCGGGCCATCGCCTCGTGCCCGAAGCGGCTCGCCCGCCTCCTGTGGCTCGTCCACCTCATCCCCTTCCTCACGCCGGTGCTTCTCGTGGGCTATGCCTGGCCGCGCTATGCCGCCCCGCTCACCGTCCGCCACCCGGCCTGGAACCAGGCGCTCTACGCCCTCCTCGTGTGGCTCAAGCTCACGCCCGTCGCCACCCTCGCCCTCCACTTCGCCCCCTCTGCCATGTCCCCCGAAGCCCTCCACTGCCACCGGCTCCTGCGCGTTCGGAGTCCCGCCTTCAGGCGGTCTTCTGCCTTCTCTTTCTGGCTTCATGGGAGAGGCCGCGCCATCGGCATCGCCTTCGTCGTCGTCTTCCTTCTCGCCTTCGGCGAGTTCGAAATGGCCACGCTCATGGGCATTCCGTCGTGGACCGTGACGGTGTTCGACGCCCAGTACTTCGGCACGATGCTCGGCGAGACGCTGAAGATGGCCCTCCCCGGGCTGCTCATTGGGCTGGCGACGCTGGGCTTCGGGCTGTGGCTGCTCTTCACTTCGCCCACGCGGGGCCTTCGACCTTCGCCCGCGCGCTCGGCGACGGGCCGGACGGCGCGGTCGCTGGTCGGCTTCTACCTGCTTCTGGCGCTGGCCCTGGTCACGCTCCTGCCCGCGTACTTCGTGGCCGACGGCGCTGTGCGGGGCATCGCCCTCCTGCCCGAGACGCTTGCCCTGGCGAAGGAGGTGCTGGCGAGCGCCCTCTTCGGCCTGGCCGCGGCGGCTTGTGCCTACTTGGTTGCGGCGGCCATCGCCCAGAGAGAAGACTGCCTGAAGGCAGGACTCCAAACGCGCTGGTTCCGTGTTCGGAGTCCTGCCTTCAGGCAGTCTTCGTGGACCGCTGTGGGCCTGTGCGTGCCTGGGTTGCTGGGGCCGCTCGTGCTCGCGCTTGTTGTCCTCGCTCTCTTCCAGCTTCCCTGGCTTCGGGCGGCGTACGACACGCCGATTCCTGTGGTGCTGGCCCTCACGCTTCTCCTCTTGCCCTTCGCCCTCGTGCTGCGGACGCTTGTGAGCGCCGTGCGGCCGGGGGAGGCATCGCACGCCGCACGGCTGCTGACCACCTCCTTGGAATCCAAGCACAAGCGCGGCGGCCGGCGGGTCCTTTGGCACCTCGAAGGCCAGGGCAGGCTGGCCGTGGCCTTCCTCCTCTTCGTCTGGGCATACTTCGACCTCACGGTCTCCGACATCCTTCACCCGGCCCAGATGACGCCCGTGCTCTCCCGCCTCTACAACTTCATGCACTATGGCCACACCCCAGCGCTCTCGATCATGGTCCTCGTCTGCTTCTCGATTCCGTTCCTGCTCTGGGCTCTTGTTTCCGTGTCGTTCCGCGTATTCCGCGGGTGACCTCTTATGCCTTCTCCGCTCTGGAAGCTCGACAACGTCTCCCTCGCCGGCTCGGGAGTGCCGCGGCTGGATGGCGTGTCGCTCGAGATACAGCCCGGCGTCACCGCCGTCCTCGGCCCCTCGGGCGCGGGCAAGACCTCGCTCCTCAACCTCCTCGTCGGCTACGAACGCCCCGACGATGGCACCGTTCTTTGCTGTGACCGTCTGCCCGGCTCTGAAATCGGCAATCGGAAATCGGCAATCGGAAATCCCCACTCGCTCCCCCTCTACTGGGTTCCCCAGGGCGGCGGCCTCTGGCCGCACCTGACCGCCGAGGCGCACCTGCGCCTCGTGATGGGTCCGGGCGAGCAAGGCACGTCCGCCCTCTCGATGCTCGACGCCTTTGGCCTCGTGGAGAAGGCGGGGTCGCGGCCCGACGAACTCTCTCAGGGCGAGCGGGCGCGGCTCGCCGTCGCCCGCGCGCTCATGGCCAATGCCGCGGTGCTGGTGATGGACGAGCCGTTCGCCAACGTGGACCTCGCCCGCGTCGGGCGCTACTGGGCGGTCGTGCGGCGACGCATCGCGGAGACCGGCGCCTCGCTCGTCTTCGCCACCCACTCGCCCGAGGCCGTCCTCGCCGAGGCCGAGCGGGTCGTGTGCCTGAGCGAGGGGCGGCTGCTCTACGAAGGCACGGTGGCCGACCTCTACTGGCGCCCCCGCACCCGCGAGGAGGCCGACTGCCTGGGCGAGAACAACTGGCTCACGCCCGAGGAGGCCCGGCTGTGGCTGGGGCGCGAGGAGGAGAGGGCGCGCTGCTTCCGGCCGGAGCAGATCGCCATCGAGAATGCGGAATGCGGAATGCGGAATGTGGAATCTGGAATGCGGAATCTGGAGTCTGGAATAGAGGCTTTGCCTCCCGCCACTCCGCACTCCGCACTCCGCACTCCGCATTCGCTCGTGGTGCAATCGAGCCGCTTCAAGGGCTCCGTGGCCGAGGTGGAGCTGCGGCACGAGGGGCAGGAAGCCTACGGGCTAAAGCCCGCACTACGAACGCGGCGCTTCGTCCACCGCCCCGTGGGCGATGGGCTGAAGGCGGGGATGAGGGTGGTGCTGCGAGCGTTGGTGGGCGAGGAGGGGGCTCGGCAATGATCGTGTCCGGCCACAGTCCAGCGGTCGGCCCAGCCCGAAGGGCGGCAGGGGATGGCAGCGGAATGCCCACGATACGCGATAGATTT
>VGYV01000536.1 GCA_016872855.1 Planctomycetota bacterium | reverse complement strand
TGGCCGTGCCCATGTGGCCGACTTTGACTCGGATTTTGCCGTAACGGGTCTCGACTTCGACGGATTCGCGGCGGAGCTTGCGGCGGGAGGCCCTAGTGCGGCGGATGCCGAAGGTGGAGGTCTCGGTGAGGATGATCTGTTCGATGGCGGGGGCGTTGGCTGGCTCGACGATGGCCTGTAGGATGACGCCGGGGCGGTTCTTCTTCATGTGGATGGGGATGAGGAAGGCGTCGAGTGCGCCGGCGGCGAAGAGGCGGTCGAGGACGTAGCCGATGATTTCGCCCGTGATGTCGTCGAGGTTGGCTTCGATGATGAGCACCTCGTCGCTCTCTTCCGCGGCCTCGGCGTCGGTGGCGACTTCGCCGAGGAAGAGGCGGAGGACGTTTGGCGGGGTCTCGCGGGTGGCTGTGCCGGCTCCGTAGCCGACGGCGGAGACGGTCATGAGGGGGCGTGGGCCGAAGGCGTCGGCCAGGGTGGTGAGGAGTGCGGCGCCTGTGGGGGTGGTGAGTTCGCCCTCGACGTCGGTGCCGACGGTTGGGAAGCCCTTGATGAGTTCGGCGGTGGCGGGGGCGGGGACTGGGAGGCGTCCGTGTGCGCAGGTGACGAAGCCCATTCCTGTGCGGATGGGGCCGGAGACGACGCGCTCGACGGCGAGGAGGCGCAGGCCGACCACGCTGCCCACGATGTCTACGATGGCGTCCACGGCGCCGACCTCGTGGAAGTGGATGCGTTCGGGGGGGCAGCCGTGGACGCGGCCCTCGGCGTCGGCGAGGCGCTGGAAGACGGCGGAGGCCTGGGCCTTGTCCTCGTCGGGGAGGGTGGAGTGTGCGATGAGGTCGAGGATTTCGGGGAGGTTGGCGTGGGGGTGGGCGTCGTCGTGGGCGTGGGCTCGGCTCTTGACCTTGACGTTGACTTTTGTGGCGGCGATACCGCCGCGCTGGGTCTTGGCGGCGGCGAGGGAGTAGCCCTCGAGGGGGAGCTTGCGCAGCTCCTCGCGGAGGGCTTTGAGCGGCAGCCCGGCGTCCACCAGGGCGCCCAGGAACATGTCGCCGCTGGCGCCGGAGAAGGGATCAAAGTATGCGATCTTCACGGGGGGTTCCTTTCGGGGCATCCGTAATCCGTAATTCGTAATCCGTAACCAGAGAAGACGGGAAGAGCGCTCCCAGGCCGCCCTCTCTTGTTCCTGTTACGGATTACGGATTGCGCATTACGGGTTCTCCTTTTCTTTGGCCTTCTTGAGGAAGTCGTCGGTGAATTCGACGGTTTTGGCGTAGACGAGGGGCTCGGTTTCCTCGCGCTTCTTGTGGGGCTTGGTGCGGTCGTCGCCGCCGCTCTGGCGCTTGTAGAGGTACCACTTGTCGCGGGCGCCGTCGAGGAGCTGGATGTAGAACTGGCCTGAGCAGTCGCCGGCCGGCTTCTCGCCGCTGGTGAGGGTGAAGGTGGTGAGGTACTGGTTCCAGAAGTAGCCGGTTTCGAGGAAGACTTTTTCGCTGGAGCCCTGGTTCTTCCAGCGCCAGTCGCGCTCGAAGTTTTCGCTCTCGGGCACCACGTCAATGCGCTTGAGGTCGGAGAAGAAGTAGTCCTCGTGGGCTTTGGCGGCGCGGTTGAAGATGCGGACGGGCGCGCCGAAGCGGACCCAGACGTGGCCTTCGAGGACCTTCTTGTCGGAGTAAGTGATGCGGGCGGGGCGGGCGTACTTGGGGAGCGCCGCCTTCTGGCCGAAGGGGTTCACGGGGTCGGGGCGGCCGCCCTTTTCGGGGGCGGGCGTGTCCTTGGCGTCGGGCGTGGCGATGGGGGTCGGCTGGGGGACGATGGGCTTGCCGCCCGGCTTGTCCAGCTCATCCTCCGTCGGTGTCGGGAGGGTTGGTTCCTCTTTGGGTTTTGGCCCGGGTGTCGGGCTCTCCCCCGCCGTTGCGAGGGCGGTAAGCGCGGCGAACGCACAGGGCAGCAATCTCTTCCACATTGCTGATCTCCCGCTCCAGCGAGTGTCGGGCGACCTGTCGCGTCGGCCCGTGGGTCTCGGGCTTGAAACGCGCGAGAAGGAACTGGGCGCCGAAGCCGACGACGAAGGCCGCCACCCCCACGGCGAGCGCGGCGAGCGTGTGCTGCGCCCAGGTGGGAAACGCCCTATCCGAGGCCGGGACTTGCGGCTTCGGGCGCTCGGGGCCTGCCAGGGTGACGGCCAGACAGAGAGCGACGCTCAGGAGGGCGGCGACCGTCCCCACGGCCAGGGCGCTGCGGGTTCTCCGCCTCACGGTTCCCATGCGCGCTCCTGTCACCACGGCCCGGAGGAATCATATCACGGGAGAGCGTGGGGTGTCAACAGCGCAGCGGCCTGACACGCGCCCGGTTTGCGCCTATGGGGGGCGCCGCGCCGCTTCCTCCGCTTCGCGGGGTAGCCAAAGCGGCGACTTCGTTGCCGCACTCCACAATCTGCGCGACGGCCGTGTGGGGAGGAGTTCGTCACTCTAGCCTGCGGGCGTAGGGGGCGGCTGGGAGGGGCCGGGGGGCCTGGGCGAGCCAGTGGCGCCAGGGGCCGGGGGCGAAGCCCAGGTCACGGCCGGCGAGGTCGGCCAACTCGTCGTGGGCGCTGCGTGCGAGGACGCCGCGGATGTCGGCCAGGTAGGCGATGAGGATGTCGTAGCCGCGCGGGGCGCCGCAGCGGGCGAGGGCACGGGCGATGCAGAGCTCGAGGTAGGCGTGGCGCTCGGCGACGTGGCTCACCGACTTCCGCGGGTCGGCGCCGGCGGGGAGCGATGAGCCTTTGATGCCCGGTTTCTCGGCGAGCACCTCGAGGGCCTCGATGGCCGCGGGGCCTGGCCCGAGCGTAGTCGAGGGCTCGGCGATTCGCTCGCAGGCATAGCAGATGGCGAAGACATACTCGAAGGCGTCGTCGGCTTTCCTGGGGTTCAGCTGGATGCGTTCGGCAAGGGGCTTGAGGAGGGGGGTGAGGCGGCGGTCGCGCGCGAGGGCGATGGTGCGGATGAGGAAGGCGGGGTCGGGCGCGTAGCCGTGGTCGGGCGCCTCGTGGCGCTCGCGGGGGCTTGCGGGCAACTTGTCGGTCGCGAGCTGGCGCTGAAGCTCGGCGAGAAGAATCGGGGCGCCCACGGCGTCGCCGAGGAAGCAAAGGGCCTTGGCGCAGGCCACCTTGCCGCGGTCGGTGGCGCGGGGAAGGGCGTCCCTGAGGGGCGGGATGGCCGCCTGGCCGTGGCCGAGGAGCCTCACCTGGCCGGCCAGCGGGAGCGAATCGCCGGCGAGGTCGCGGACGAGTCGCTCCAGCTCCTTCGGGTCGCGCGGCGGCGGCTCGGCGAGGTCTGCGGGGCGGAGGATGCCGAGGGCGATGAGGCCCTTCTGGAGGTCGGGGATGTCCACGTCGGCCACGGGCTTGTTGGCGGCGACGGCTTTGGCGGCGGCGAGGCCGGCGGCGCCGCCTATCGCCATCAGGTCGCGCTGCATGCGGGCGAGCGACAGGGCGTCGTGGGTGACGGAATATGCCTTGCCAACGACGAGGATGCCTTCGAGCCTTTCGGGGACGAGTGCGCGGAAGGGGATGGCGGCGGAGTAGTTCCTCGTGAACTCGCGTTCGGCGTAGCCGCAGAGCGCGAGGTCGCTGGAGGCGATGCCCTTGATGTCGAAGTTGGATTCGGCGACGAGTGCCGTGTCGGGCCAGCTCTGGCCGCGGAAGATGCCGCCGTAGGTCACGGTCGCGCGGCCCTTGATGTGGCGCGATTCGCGTGGGGCGAGGTAGTATTGGGGGAAATCGCCCTGGCCGAAGATGCCCGTTCTTCGGCGCGCGGCGATGAGGGCGCGGGTGAAGTCGGCGGGGTCGCGGAGGTCCACGGCGGAGTGGTATTGGCGGCTGGCCTCGCTCTTCGGGCCGACGAAGTGGCCGAAGGAGAACCAGAGGGTCAGTGCGTCGCGGCCCGTGCCCCACGAGTGCTCGGCCCCCGCCCAGGCCGCGATGTCGCCGTCGCCCGTCGCGTCAATGACCACCTTGGCCGCGATGGCCGCCAGGCCGGCGGGGGTGGCGACGACGACGCCCCTCACCGTGCCGCCCTCGACGAGCGCGCCCGCGGCCAGGCACTGGGGCACCACGCTCACGCCCGAGGCGATGAGCGAGTAGAGCAAGGCCACCGACTTCGGCATGCCCGTGCCCGAGAGGAGGGCGAGAGCGTCGCGGTCGAGCTGGCGGACGAAGTCGGTGGGCCGCCCGAACCAGTATTTCGAGACGCCGCCGATGGTTTGGGTGCCGCCGAGGTCGGAGTGCTTCTCCACGAGGAGCGTCTTCGCGCCGTTGTGGGCCGCGACGAGCGCGGCGGGCACGCCGCTCGTGCCGCCGCCGATCACCAGCACATCGGTCTCGGCGACCACGGGAAACTCGGCCCCGTCCAGCGCAATGGTCTTGCCCGTTTGCTGCATGGCCTGCGAGACGCCGAAGCGCGCCCACACGTTTGGGGCGAGCGGCTGCTTTGCACCTCCTTCTGGGGGAGAGGGTAGGGTAACCCGGAGGTCCAACCCTCCCCCTGCCCCCTCCCTGGGAGGGAGGGGGGTCAAAGCTGCCCCCTCTCTGGAAGGGAGGGGAGCCGAGGCGATGAGGGCGGCGATGGGGGCGGCGCCGAAGGGCTCGGCGAGCGAGGCGGCCAGTTCGTCCGGCACGTCGGCGGCGGGGCCGCAGACGAACAGGCCCTCGACCCCTTGCGGCTGGCAAGCGGCGAGGGTGAGGCCCGGCTCCTCCGAGGGGGTGAGGATGCGGCGGGCAGGCGCGACCCACAGGGCGTCGCCGCCGCGGGCAAAGGCCACGCCGCCCAGCGCCCGCCCAGCGTTGGCCGCCACGATGCGCGAGCGGAGCGTCAACTCGGCGTCGCGGAACGCGGCCTCGCCCCGCGTGGCGAGGCGCATGTGGAACTCGGCGAACGGGCCGTGGGGGATGAGCCTGCCGCCGACCAGCTCGGCCACGCCCTCGACGGCTAGCTCGCGGGCCGGCCGCTCGTTGCAGAGCATGGTGTAGCGGACGTCGAGCCGCCCATCGCGGAGCGGCCGTGCGGCGAACCGTGCGCCGGCCAGCGCGGCCAGCCGGGCGTCCGCCGTGCAGTCCACGGTCGTGGCCGCCTCGATGGCCGCCAGGCCCGCCTTGCCGGCGAACACTGTGGCGGCGACGCGGCCCCCGCTCTTGGCGACGCCGCAGGGCAGCAGGCCGTAGTAGAGGGCCACGCCGGCATCGAGCAGCAGGTCCTCCGTGGCCACGGCCAGGCGGCCCAGGTCGAAGACCAGCTCGCCGTCGCCGCTCCGCTCCTTCACGCACTTGCGGAAGGCGTCAGCGAACTCCTTCGGCAGGCGGGCGAGGTCCTCCTCGCGTGCCCAGGGGCGGAGGGCGATGGCGATGTCGTGGGGGAGCGAGGCGCCCGAGGCGGCGAGCGCGGCGGCTCGGCCCTTGCGCGCCATCTCCCAGGTGGCGAGGCAGCCGGCGAGCGTGCCCTCGGCCACCAGCACGTCGCTCCGCCGCAGGATGGGGACTGCTTGGTTGGCTTCCACGGCCACGACGCGATTGCTCCTTTCGCCGGGCAGCGCGAAGTCGCGCGCTGCCCCGGCGCTGCCGATGAGGAGGAACACCAGCGATACGAGTCGCCTGCTGTGCCGCATGGCTGCTCCCGCTGCGATCATCGCGCGTTCGCCCTGCCGCGTCAAGCGCCACCAGATAGCTTTCAGCGATTCGGCGGCGCCCTCACCGCCACCAAGACTGCCTAAAGGCAGGACTCCCAACCAGGAGGGCGACCCGTTTGGAGTCCTGCCTTCAGGCAGTCTTCGCCCCAATGAGCCGAATCGCTGAA
>VGYV01000535.1 GCA_016872855.1 Planctomycetota bacterium | reverse complement strand
CTGGCCGACGCGGAATCCCGCCTACCGGAGTCCGCCGAGGCGAGACCCAATAGGTAGCCTACGCACGTAGAAGCTCCTGGCGCGCTGCTTCGGGACGGGGGTTCGATTCCCCCCGCCTCCACCACCTGACAGGGGTTGACCCAAGCGGTCGGCCCCTGTTTCTTTTTGCCTATCCTCGCGTATATCGCTGCTATCCGCCGACTCTGCCTCCTGACACGCCTCGACACCTTCCGCCTCACCTTGCGACGACCCGCCAACGCCCGTGGTGACATCGTTGGTGACATCCGTGGTGACGTTGGGGGCGCAGTTTTCCAGCTTGGGCAGGGACGCCAGCGCCGTCAACTGTTGCTCTCGCGTGGTGTGGGTGTAGGCTTTCAGGGTCAGCCGCACATCGGTATGCCGCAGAAGCTCCTGGGCAACCTTCGGGTGCGCTCCCTTCTGGGCCAGCCAACTGGCGAACGAATGCCGTAGGGCGTGGAAGTCGAAGTACAGGCCCGCGGCGTCCTTCTCGGCTATCCCTGCTGCCTTGAGGTCGGACTTGAATGAGTCCCGGAAGCGGCTGCCGACGTGGACGACTCGTTCCTCCGGCTTCGGCGCCCGGCCCAGCCTCGCCTTCTCTGCGTCATGCCACGCCAGCAACGCGGCGGCGAGCGAGTCGGAGGTCGGGATCACGTCCTCGCGCTTGCTCTTGGCGTTCCGGGCGCGGATGGTGATTCGGGCGGGGGCTCTGTCGAAGTCCACGTCGGCCCAGACGAGGGTTTTGACCTCGTTGTACCGCAGACCGGCCAACCCCGCAAGCTGGTAGGCCACGGCGCGGCTCTCGCCCTGGTAGCCAAGCTCCGCCCGCTTCGCCTCGTCGGCGGCCGGGTGGGTCCGCACATACTCGGTGACGGCCCGAGTTCGGGCGGCGGCAATCAACTCCGCGAACTCCTTCGGCGAGATCGCGCGGCGCCGCCTCTGTAGGTCTTGCTGGGCGTTCACCCTCCTGAGGCCCCCGAGGCCGTCCACGGGCCATCGTCGCCGCGCGAACCCCCAATGCGAGAACTCCTTGAGGGCGCTGGTGTAGTGGTTCACCGTCGCCAGGGCCTTCTTGCGGTCGCGCAGGTGCAAGATGAACCGCTCGGCCCGCTCGATGGTCAGGTCGGCGGCCCGGTTCGCCTTCATGGCCTCGAAGGCGTAGTTGAGCCGCGTCTCCATCTTCTTGACGTACCGCTCGGTCGCGCCGCCGGCCCGGATGGTTGCCAGGAACGCCGCCAGGTGCTGGCTGAGCGGCATCCCCCGCAACTCCTTGAACTCGTCGGCCAACCCCACCTCGCCGCGCTCGACGGCCCGGATGCGGTCGGCCAGCAACACCTCGCTGGCTTCCTTATCCTGATAGGCCGTCTCCATCTTCCACGACCCGTCGAGGAGGCGGTACTTGATCGTGTACTTTCGGTCTTTGATGCGCTTCCCCTTGACGGTGCGCATCCGCTTCCACGGCCGGATCATCGGGTCGCTCCTTTCCGCAGCGCCTCGACCGCGCGCTTGTGGCACTGACGAAGATACTCGGACACGCCGAGTCCGACCTTCTCCGCCGTCGCCTTGATCTCCTCCAGTTCCTCGGGGGTCACGCGGAGATCAATTCGCGCTTCCCGCCGGACGGGAGGCGAGAAGCCGGCCAGTTCCGGCACCCCGCCCCCCGTCGCCTCATCTTTCCGCCTTGCCATTGCCAGGCCCTCCTGTGTGGGGAACAATGAACTGCACACAACGTCCACACAAGTATACCACACATATCGGGCTTGTCAAGTGGCTCAGGCGGTTTTCTTCGCGGCGAGCTTCTGCTGTTCGGCTAGGGCCTCCTTCTCTCGCTTCGCCGCCCACTGGCGGATGCTCTCCTGCGACCAGCGCACCGACCCGCCGATCTTGATCCCCGGCGGCAGCACCCCGGTCACGCTCCATCGCCACACGCTTCGTTCTGAGACGTGCAGCATCTCGGCCACCTGCTTCACAGTCAGCATCATCGCGCTCTCTCCTTTCCCTCCCCGATTCCTGTCGCCGGTCGGCGCTGGCACCGCGTGGGCCGGGGCCGGCCGAAGCCACTTCGCCACGCCAGGCCGGGGGCCGATTTCTGCGTTCCCGGCCTCTTCCTCAGTCTTTCCGCCGCAAGTCGTTGCCACCTTGCGGTTTACGTCACGCGCCAGCAACACGGCAATCCGGGCTACGGCTATCCACAGTCCAGTGCCGCGCGCTTCGTTCACAGGGGCATTGTTGAATGCCATTTCCGTAGCTCCATCGCTACGCACGATAGCGTCAGTTCGGGTCCTCAGCCGATGAGGGAGCCTGCGCCGCGCTCGGCAGGCTCTCAGTGCGCTCCGCCAGCAGGAAGTCGGCGACCTCCTGCCGCCAGTAGGCCCGGTGCGTCTTGTCAAGGTTGACGACGCGCAGGCCCCTTCGGCGCCACTGGTAGAGCGTCGGCTTCCTGACGCCGAAGAACTCGATCAGCGCCTGCTCCGTCACCAGATCGTCCAGCTTGTACCCGTCTGCGTTCGCCATTGCCCAGGACCTCCATGAGAGCCTCGATGCAGAAATCCCCCGCGACGGTAGGCTCTCCGGCCCAGTCGTTGGGGATGGACAGGAATTGCTCGGCGGCGTCCTTCTTGAACCTGCCGCTCTGATGACTGAGCGCACGGACCTCTTCGGGCAGCGGGTCGGCGTCGAGCTTCACGCCGCTCAAGCGGGCGTAGAGTTCGCCTTCGAGCTGGCGGACGCGCGAGACGATGATGGCGAGCCACGAGTCGGGGCGCCGTGCCTCCGTGTGGGGGCGCGGGATGTGGCCGTAGGCGCGCGAGAGCCACTTGACGGCCCTACGCCGCGTGATGCTGTCGGCCACCCTGTCAGACGGCCCGATAGCGCCCTGCTCTCGGAGAGCGGCGGCCATTTGCCCCTTGCGACCAAGGTACGTGCCGTCAGCATGGGCCTCTGGCGTGGCCGCGTAGGCGTCGGCGGCTGCCCGCAGTTCCTTGAGGCTGTGCACTTCGCGGCATTGGCTCGCTGGCTTCATCCGGCAAGCTCCTGCAAGTCTGAGCGTTCCTGCGCCACCGCCTGCTGAAAGGCGGACTTGTCCCAGAACTGCTCTATCGCCTCAGCGTACAGGCGACGGAGAATATCAGGGGGGAGGGCGTCCAGTTCCACCTGCACCAGTTGGCCGTGCCGCTCGATGAAGCCCTTGGCCCGGCTGTCGCTTGCCTTGCCCATCAGCGGCGGGAGGTCGAACTCCTCGACCTGCTCGGCGGTCAGGGCCACGCGGACCACCTCGGCAAAACACCCTGCCCGCTCTCGGAAGTCCCGCTCGATGTCCTCGCCGGACGGGTCGAAGTCGCCGGCGTAGATCAACGCGGCGGCCCGGCCTTGCTGTTCCACGTCGGCTGCGATCTCGTCCACATAGCTCTGGGAGGAGTACCCGCCGAGAGCCACGATGGGAATGCCAAACTCCCCGAACCACGCCTCCAACTGCTCCACGATGCCGTTCTTCTCGACACCGAGGTAAAGGGACAAGTGCTGGTTCTCTGTGCGGTCCCTGCGGTAGATGTCTCTCAGCCAAGCGCGGGCGCTTGCCGGGCTGGCGAAACTCTGGTAGCGGTGAATCGTCCGCGTCCTATCGATCAGGGCCGGGAACGCCCCGGAGCGCCGCGCCTCGGCCGTCCTGCTGCTGAGCGCCTTGTAGGCCGTCACCGTGTTGGGGAGTAGTTGCTCGGCGACGAGCCTGTAGAACAACTGGCGGAGCGTCACCCCGGTGTCGTAGGACCGCACGATGGCCGCGGCGCGCGCCACGATCTGCGGCCACACAAGACGCCGCTTGGGGTCTTTGCCCGCCTCTTGCTTTCGCATCGGCATCTCCTTTCGTCTCACAAGAGCCATGAGGTGCAACTGGGTCATGGCTCACTACGAAGTGGCGGCCACCCAAAGACATCGGTTCACCAGAGAATGCGGTACTCCGTCGCGTCGCCGTTGCGCCCTCTCGTGCCGGGCGTGACGATCTCGATGAGCTTCAACTGCACCATCAGGCGCAGCAACCGATTCGCCTCGTCGTGACCCGTGCCCAGCAGCTTGCCCGCACCCCGGCAGCCCAGGAAGAAGGTGGCCCCGCCGTTCGCCGCCTGTAGCTCGGCGCAGATGCGGGCCAGCAACCCAATCTTCTCGCCCAAACCGTTCGCGCACACGGGCACCGGTGCAACGCGCGCTCGCTCAAGAATCTGGTCCATGAAGGGCACTCCGAGAGGGACTTCGACCTTGGGCCACCCATTGCAGAAGTCCGCCAGGGTAGCCCCAAAGTCCTTGGTGGTGATGTTCGGATACGCCCGCCTGTGCCATTCCCGCACGATGGGCACGAGCCCGCCCATTTCCCAACCGGCCACTTCCGGGATAGCTTTCAACGCTCGGCAGAACGTGAAGACCGCCTTGTTGCGTTCTCGCGGCCCCGCGGGCAGGGAGAATCGGATGGCGCGCTCAATGGCGGCCTTGCAGTCGTCAGACACAAGAGGACACACCGAGGACAGATGATCACGCAGACCACGCATGCCATTGCTCGGTGTGGGGGGTGTGTCCCCGTGATCACTCTCTGCGCTCTGGGCCTCAGTCCGGGGAGTCATGCCTCCGGCCTTTGGAGTCCCCCCCGGCGCAGCAACCAATGGCCTTTGTCCTCTTGTGTCCTCAGTGTGTCCTCTGCGTCTTGCGTTCCGTTCTCGCGCGCTGAAGACCCGGAAAGGGTCTACTGTCGGTGCGGGGCCGGTGGGGGTAACGACCCACTGGTACTCCGCGCCGCTGGGATGGCGGGACGGCGGGGCCAGCACGTAGTTGCCCGTGGCCCTCAGTTCGCCGTCGTCAAGCTCCTGACTCTTGGCCTCCGGCCACGTGCCGTAGACGTGATACCCGCGCCCCGTCCGCGCCGTGGGCAGACGCTCCGCCTCGTCGGGGTGCGCTGCCTTCCACGCCTCGTAGCTCTCGTGTGTGTCGAAGTCCCTCACCACGAGGCCGCCCGATATGTCGCCGCAGAGGATCGCAAGCTCGTGTCGGGAGCAATCGCCAAACCACTTCGTCAACTCCGCATCCGTAGGACGCTGCCTCTGGTAGTGGCGCCACTCGCTCAACGCCGCCTTCTTCGTCCCGTGGCGGATCGGCAGGCAGACCCAGCCCCACCCCGCATACCGCCGCGCCCAATCGAGCTTCGTGCCATCCCACCCGGCCATCGGCCTCACTCCCGCTCATGAGTCGCGCGTTCGCGCCTTCGGCCTTGCTGCGGTCCCGCCGTGAGGGCCGCAACGAGCGTTTCCACGTCCTCACCGGAGAACACCCGCTTACCGCCGGCCCGCGCCACATCGGCCACTTTCCCCGAAGTGATGAGATAGCGGATTGTCCCGGCCCGGACCTTGCGCCCAAGTCGGCTGGACACGATGTCCGCCGCTTCGGCAATCGAGCAAACGCTCGGTTCCTCACGCCGTTGCTCAAGGCTCAGCATCAGTTGGCTCCTTTGCTCTAATGCTGTAGCAGCAAGAAGCAACCGACGTGCCACACGGATGCCGACTCCGCAACCCGTGCTCTGGTAGTGACTTAGAGAAATCAGGCTGGAGAAGGCGCTAGGCGGGCGCGTCTAGTGGCCTTCGGTTTTCCGAAGCGGCCTTCCATATCCCGAAACGCCTAGCCTTTTTAGAATGCCGGCTCTCCGGGCTTTCTTGTGGGTGCCCACAAGGGGGGCGCCAAGCCGAGGAACCCTTCTACCTCCCTCAGCATAGGCATGGCAAGGACTTACGCCGAAATACACCTGTGCCGGCGCTGGATCGCCAGCTGCTCGCGCCGACCGAC
>VGYV01000534.1 GCA_016872855.1 Planctomycetota bacterium | reverse complement strand
CAACATACACCCAGTGGGGGCTAATTCTACACGGCTCCACAACACATTGCCAGCTCACGATTTGCGAATATCGAGTCGAAATCGTGGCGAGTTATTTAGGACGATGAGCGTCTCCCGCGCCTCGGGCTTCGACAGCGCGATCCACTTCACCTGGGCAGGCTCCACGCTCAGCACCGGCTCATCCGCCCAGTAGTTGTGCACCGCCACCCCATCGGTGCCGTAGCCGAACTGGCGGACCAGGTCGTAGAGCTTGCCGCCGTTCGACTGGATTTCGTGGACCATCCTCATGCCCCATTCCGCTCGATACCTGAGCTCGTTTGGAGTCCCGCCTTTAGGCGGTCTTGCCTCTTCGAAGACCTTGTTGGTCGTCCCCGTGATGGGATAGAGCGTGAGCGGGTAGTTGCCCACCTGGCGGCCGACTGTCTCGGCCTGGAGCCATTCAGGGCTGAAGGGCTTGGCCGAGCCGAGTTCGTGGTCCAGGTTCGCCGTCGCCCAGGTGTGGATGGGCAGCACGAGCGTGTTGGTCATGTGGTTCACCCATTCGAGCGGCTCGGGGCGCTTCTTCCGCCATTCCTGAAGCAGGTTCCACACGCGCTTCTGGTATTCGCGCTGGTTCCACAGGATGACGGCGGGCTGAATCGTGCCGTCCTCGGTCACGTAGGCTGCCGAGTTGAGCGGGTTCATGCTCGAACGCGGATACGTGTTGTCCCAGTAGAGGCTCATGCCCCGCTTGAGCCATTCGTTGGCCACGTAGCAGCCGAAGTCCTGATAGCTCCGACCGAAGTTGACCGTCGCGGAGGGATTGGCGTTGCGGCCGCGCCGGAAGATGGATTCGTCAGGCTCCGTCAGCGGCCCGCGGCGGAAGGCGGAGGGCTCAACCGTCCACTCGTCGGCGAAGACCTTCCATTCGTCGCGGACCGTGCAGGCGGCCATCTCCTCGTGGTAGACGGTGAGCGGGCGGTTCGGCCCCACGTCCTTCGCCCGCCCTGCGAAGTGCATCACGCTGCCGAGCCACGGCCACGTGCCGTGGGCGGGGGGCGGGTTGTGCTGCTTGTCGTACGCGGCGAACCAGTCGCTGTCCACCTTCCCCGTCGCGCGGGCCTCGGCGATCTTGTCGGCAATCGCCCAGTCGTTGCGGTAGGGGGTCTGATAGGAGCAGCAGAGTCCGCCGAAGGGCACAACGGCGAGGCCGGTGGGCATATCGCGCAGCTTGGCCCGCCAGCCCTCCGGCATCGGCTTCGTGGGCGAAGCCTGAAGGCCGAAACTCAGCATCCGCGCTTCCTTCAGCGTGATCGGCTGGTTGATAAGGTGCACCCGCAGAATCACCTTATCGCCCTCGCGGATGACCTCCTGAAGCGGCTCCTTGTGGTCTTTGCGCGTGACCCACCCCTTGTCGTTCTCGGCGAACCACGCGAGGTCGCGGTTGGGATTCCCGAGCCAAACGTAGGCGGTGAAGGCATTGCGCCAGCTCTTGGTGCGGTGGCCATTCCTGCTATCCCAGACCACCCCCTGCCCTTCCGGCACCGCGCCTGCGAAGTTCTGGCGCAGCGTGTCCGTCGTCTCGTGCAGCAGCCTGGCCTCCGAAGCCCGAAGGGGGATTTCCAGGGTCAGACGCTCGATCTCGGTGGCCGACCGACCCGGAAACAGGACCATCAGGACTTTCATGCAGCCGTCCACCTCGATGGCATTGTAGGCATTGACCGTGAGTGCAGGCGCCGAGGACTCCCCCTCAAATCGAGCGAATGCAGGCTCCTGTTCCGTGAACTTGCCCGGTGCGCTTGCCCACTTCCCCTCGGCACCGTGGACCCAATAGCGTAGCATCATAGGCCCGGCCAGAAGCTCTCGCCCCGCCGCCACGACGGAGTCCCACAGCCCAAAGGCGTTCATCCTGTGTTTCCGCAGGACGACCGCCATCTCTTGGCCGTTGATCCGCATGGGCGTAAAGGGCGGGTAGACCTCCCGCTTGAAGCCGAGGTCGTTCCCCTCCCAGGCAAAGCTCTTTCGTTCGAAAGCGAACGAGCGGCCGAGCTCGGTCTTGCCGTCTTGGTAGGTGACTTCGGGCGTCAACGAGTACCGGCCATCTTTGAGGTCAGCGGCAACGATTCGCCCGCCATCCCTGTGGTCGCGCGCCACTAACCGGAAGATCTCACCACCATCCTCGCGCGTCAGCACGAGTGTCACACGGCGCACTGTCTCGACATCAACATTTGTGAGAAGACGGTAATGGAGCAGGCCGAACCTGGGTTGGTACATCCCCTCCAACTCGATGGGGTGGACCCGCACGTCGCGGGCCATCTTGGCGGGGTCGCGGTAGCGCCAGAAGGCGTTGGCCGCCTCCTCGGGCAGGAGGGCGCGGCGGTAGGCGTAGACCTCGTCCACCATCGCTTCGCCGAACTGAATGCGGTCGGAGACGCCCTTGTTGCCGGGCGTGGCCAGGCTCGCGGCGGTCGAGCGGGCGGCGAGGCGGCCATCCAGGTAGAGACATACCTCGCGGCCCCGCCAAGTGATGACGGCGTGGCGCCAGCGGCCCTCGTAGAAGTCGTCCTCGGCGTTCAGGAACTCCAGCCCGCCCTGGCCGTTCGGGTAGTAGAGCGAGACGGGGCGCCCCGGGTCGCCGCCGTTGAAGATGTAGAGCGTGAAGCCCCAGCCAACCGAGACGAAGCCGCGATTGCGGTCAGACCAGTTGTTCACGCCGTAGGGCTGGAACCAGAACTCGAGCGAGCCCTGATTCAGGTCGACCAGGCCGGGGGCCGTGAGGCCGAACGGGCCGAGGAGGCCCTTGTTGCGGGCGCCGACGATGAACTCGGCCTTCTTCGCCTCGGCCTTGAGGCCCGCGATTTCGCACTTGGCGGGCTTGAGGTTGCCATCGAGGGGCAGGTAGAGGGCGGGCGGGTGTTCGGGGGCGAAATGCGGCGGGCCGAAGGGGATGTCGCGGGCATCGTTGGCCCGTGCCCAGGCCGTGTCCTCGCGCGCCCAGAGGCGGAAGACGTTGCGGTGGACCCGCACCTCATCGAGCAGCCCGCTGAGGCCGGCGTTGCCCGCCGCGTCGTTGCCGATGAAGAGCGGCCCAGGCTCGTTCTCCTCATCGCCGTGGACGGCCAGCCCCTCGCCCCACTGGATGGCGACGGAGGCCACCTCGCGCCCATCCACGTAGAGCCGGCGATAGACAGCGCTGATGCCTGCCACGTGGACCCACTTGCCCAGAGGCACGACACCGGGCGGACTTGAGGTGAGGGTTCGCCTGCCGTAGAAGAGATTAGTCGTTTCGAGGTGCAGCGCGCCCTTTGCATCAATGAAGAGGCCGAAGCCCTTCGTCTTGTCCACCTTTGGGTCGTAGCGCGCATCGCGGTCCACAACCGCCGGCCGGTAGACCACATACGCTGTCTTCTCGGGGTAGCGGTCGAGCTTGAGCCAGGCTTCCATCGCCACGCCCCCGCCGCGATAGGGCTTGTTCGGCCCCACCTTGACCGCCCCTTTGCCCGAGAGCTTCAGCCCGCCGCCGAAGCGGCCCTCGGACGCGGTCGCCGCATCGCCGACGAGTTCCGCCTTCGCCGTCTCCCCCTCAGCGCGGAGCGGGTCGGGCGGCTCGAAGCGCATCAGCAGATGCGTCTCCCCGTCGGCCTCACAGGGCCGCCAAAAGGCCGTCTGCGTGGACCAGGCCAGCGCCGGCACGCAAAGCACCAGACCGCCAAACAGCAGGCTGCGCAACTTGGACCTCGGGATCATCTTCGCGGTCCTCAAGGGGGGAAGCGGGCGGCGCGTGAGCCGCTGGACAGGACCGATAGGACGCATAGGACCGATAGGACGAATGGGAGCGGAACCCACCCCTGATGCGTCCCATATATCCTATCCGTCCTATGTCCTGCTGGCCGCTTCAAGCAGTAGTTTGCGCCGTCGCCTGGAAGGCGCGGGTGGCGGCGAAGTCGCGGACGCCGGCGGTGCAGCCGAACGCCTGGACGCAATGTGCGGCCACGGCATTGCCGAAGCGGGCGCTCTCGACGAGCGTCCAGCCCTTCAGCCGCCCGAGCAGGAAGCCGGCGACCCAGCAATCGCCCGCGCCCGAGGTGTCCACGCACTTGACGCGATAGGACGGCACATAGGCTTCCTCGCCATTGCCGTAGACGTAACTGCCTTTTGGGCCGAGCTTTACGGCGACGATGCCGACGCCCCTGCCGTGGAGCCGCCGCACGATCTCCTTCGGGTCGCTCGTGCCCGCCACCCGCTCGGCCTCCTCAATCGAGGGGAGGAACATGTCGAGGTGGGGGAGGCAAGGGCCGATGATGGGCGAGTAATCGGCTACACGATTGTTGAAAACCGTGTCCATACAGGTGGTGACGCCTGCGGCGCGGGCCTTCTCGAGAATGTGGGCCGTCTGCTCGCCGTCGAAGGTCGGCATCACCATCGTTCCCGCCACGTGCAGTATCTTGGCCTGCTTCACCACGCCCATATTGATGTCGCTCTCGGAGAGCGTGGCGTTGGCGCCCATCGTGTGGAGGAAGCGGCGCTGGCCGTCGGAGCCGACGATGACGAAGGTGAAGGAGGTGGAGGCATTGGGGTCCACGACGACGCCGCTGGGGTCAATGCCGTGGCCCTTGAGGGTCTCGACGACGAAGCTGCCGAAGGTGTCGCGGCCCACCTTGCCCACGACACTCGTCTGGAGTCCGAGCTTGGCCATGGCGATGGCGGCGTTGGCGGCGCAGCCGCCGATGTGGAGTTCCATGTGGTCGAAGAGGCGCAGGCTGTTCGGCGGCGGCACCTCGTCAATAGGCGAGCCAAAGGCATCGGCAACGAGTATCCCCAGGCAGCAGACGTCCATCGAACGCCCCTCATATCAAGCCGTTTCGGACCGGTCATGCGCGAGCGATCCTAGCAACGCGCCGTCGGGCTGTCAACTGGGCAGGCACTGAAACACCCGCAGTTTGCTCCGGTGGCCAGGCGCGGCCCTGCTCTCTCCGCTCCGCGGAAAGCCAAAGCGGTGACTTCGTCACCGCACTCCACAATCCTCGCCGGTCCGGGACGGGAGGGCTGTGGGGTGCGGCATCGCAATCTTTACGGGAATTTGACGCCCCGGCCCACCAGTTTAGTGCGGGCTTGACGCCTCTTGGGGTAAGCTTCCGGGTGAAAGGAGAGCAGCCATGCAGCAGGAACCACTCCGCGAGAGCTCTGCGCACACCGAGGCAGCAGGCGGCGCCCACAGTCACGACGAGGCGATGCTCGAGCGCTACATCGAGCAGCCCTCTCCTCTCCACGACTGGATGGAGGACAAGGTTCGCCGGGCGCCCTGGTGGTGCATTTCGCTCCTCGTTCATCTCCTCGCCCTGCTTGTTCTGTGCAATTGGCCCGCGAAGACGTCCGCGAGCGTACAAGAGACCATCTGGTCGCCGCCCGTCAATATCGTCCCCGTGCCGCCGATTGACACCCCGCCCCCGATTGACGTTCCGCCGCCAGACCCGCCGCCGCTCCCCGTGAAGTTCGAGATGAAGGACATCGTGGAGACAAAGGTATCGGGCGGCCCTGAGAACCCGAACGTGCCTCTGCCGACCCCTGAGGCGCCCGAAGGCGTGCAGACGGTGGAGTTCAACGAGATGCTCCAGCAGCTCACGCTGCCCATCGCCATCGAGTTCGAGGGCGCGAGGCCCGTCCAGGCCAAGTCGCCCTACGGCGATGGCCGCAGCGAGCTGCGCAAGTGGATTCAGGGCGGGGGGAAGGGCAAGACCGGCATGCGGAAGTCAAGAGCGATTTTCGATGCGGAGTCCGCCGGTGCCCACGAGGTGGGTGGTTTTCGCGGACTCCAGGCCGGCTTGTCGGGCCGAGGGCTCATCTCTCTCGTTGCCTCGCG
>VGYV01000533.1 GCA_016872855.1 Planctomycetota bacterium | reverse complement strand
CGAGAGCGCCGCTTCGCCACTGGCCTCGGCGGGAGGCTCCTGGAAGACGTGGGCGGCGCTGAGCTCCTGGCCTGAGCAGAGCGCGACGGCGAAGCCGATCTTCGCCCGTAGTTCCCGCACGTTGCCCGGCCACGGGTACTCGAGCAGCTTGGCCATGCAGGCGGGGGAGACGCCCCGGACGGAGCGGTTGTACCTCCTGTCGTCCAGCGCGATGAAGCGCTCGACCAGCAGAGGGACGTCCTCCGGACGCTCGCGCAGGGGCGGCACGTGGAGCACGCAACGCCCCAGGCGGAAGTAGAGGTCCTTGCGGATCACCCCGTCGGCAAGGGCCTGGTCCACGTCCGCGTTCGTCGCGCAGATCAGGCGCAGATCGCAGTCCACCTCCTCCTTGCCCCCGAGGCGGCGGACCTTCTTGCGCTCGACTGCCGTGAGTATCTTCGCCTGGAGGTCAACGGGCATGTTCCCGATCTCGTCCAGGAACAGCGTGCCGCCGCACGCCTGCTCGAACAGCCCCTGGTGCCGGAACTCGGCCCCCGTGAAGGCGCCCACCTCGTGCCCGAACAACTCGTTCCCAGCCAGCGCGTGGTCCACGCTCCCAGTATTGAACTCCACGAACGGCCCGCGCCGGCGGGGGCTCGCGTTGTGGACCGCCTGGGCCAGCAGGTTCTTCCCCGTCCCTGTCTCGCCCAGGATCACGATGTCCATGTCCAGCGGTGCCACGTGCGCCGCCGTCTCTATCACCAGCTTCATCGAGTGGTTGGCGGTCCAGATGTCCCCGAACTGCACGATCCCCTTCCGATAGCGCAGGGAGGGGCTTTCGCAACTGGGGGTGCCCTTGTTGTCCACCGCTGTCCTTCCTCCGTCCAGACATCTCCCCGGCCTTGCTCCTTGCTTGCGGGAAGTCGTTGCCCGGACACGCCCAAACAAGTTTGGGCGTGGCACCCACGATCCTCCCCAAACCGGTGGGGGTGCCACGGACAAACTTGTTTGTCCGTGTCCTGGGCACCAGGAACTATACAACATGGGGCGTGCGCCGCGCAAGCGTCCCGCTTGCCGACCTCTTGACATCAAGCGCTCCCGCGGCTATCATCCGGGGCAATGGGTAGGAGTTGTGCTCGGCTTCTTGGGGGGTGTTTCGAGCATGGCTCAGGATCTCTACAGCGAGCTCCTCGGCATCCCGCCCGGGCCTCGCCCGCCCAACCACTATCAACTCTTGGGCCTGCGGACCTTCGAGTCCGACACCCACGCCATCCACGAGGCGGTGCTGCGGCAGACTGCCAGGCTCAAGCGCTGGGAGCTCCATCCCGACCCCGAGTTCGCCCGCCGCGTCCAGGAGATGCTCAACGAGGTGAACGGCGCGGGGGCCATCCTGCAGGACCACGCCACCAAGGAGCCGTACGACGTCGAGCTGGCCTGGACGCTCGGGGTCCCGCTCTCAGCACTAGAGGCTCCTGCGGCTGAGAAGCGCCCCCAGGTGCCGCTACGCCGTCGCCCCTCGCCGGAGGCGCCGCACCCGCTGAGGCTCGAGGAGGAGGCGGAGGCCGCTGAGCCTGCCCCCGAGCCCCCGCCCGCGCCGCCAAGGGCAGCGCCGGAGCCAACGGGGCCAAGCCTTCGAGCGGCGGCGGCGGACCTCCTGCGGCGGCGCTGGGCCTGGGGCCTTCTCGCCGCCGCCCTCATCCTGGCCATTTGGCTGCCCTTCGCTCTCCGGCGCCCCGCGCCCGAGCCGCAGAGTCCCCCCAAGCTGCCGCCGCCGCCCACGCCTGCTCACAAAGAAGAAGGCACGATAAAGCCCAGGGTCGGTTCCAGAGACCTGGTCTCAACCGTGATCAAGGCCGCAGAGCCCGAGCCTCCCAAGGCGGAGCCGACGGCACCCACTCCGGCCCAGGCCGCTGCCGCTGCGTACCCTGCTTTCAAGCTGGGCGTCGAGAAGCTGGAGAAGGAGTCCCGTTATGGCGACGCCATGAGCGCCTGCACACAGTTCATGAAAGCTCACTCTTCGACTCGAGAGGCCGAGGCGGCGCTGGCAGTTCTCAATGACCTGCGTAAGAAACTCGACAGCATCCGCGACGACCACGCAGGGCGCTTCAAGCGGGCCGTCGAGAAGGGCGACCTGAAGCGCGCACGCGATGTCATCGCCGAACTCGCCAGATACAAGGCCGGCGAGGTCAGCGAGGACCTCGACCACATGCGTAGCCAGGCCACGGCCACCGAGAAGAGGTTCACCCAGTGGCCCTTCGACGAAGTGACGGCCAAGTGGCGGCAAAGGATCGCCGCCGAAGCCCATCGCCTGGCCATCGAAATGGACGTTGACCTCGGCGATGGGGTGAAGATGACCCTCGTCCTCATCCCGCCAGGCTCGTTCGTCATGGGTTCCGACCCCGGCGCGCGCACGCCGCAGGCCGAGCAGCCCGCCCACAAGGTGACGTTCGCCAAGCCCTTCTACATGGGCAAGCACGAGGTGACGCAGAGGCAGTGGGAGGCTCTCATGCGCGGCAACCCCAGCAAGTTCAAGCACGCGGACAGGCCTGTGGAGTGCGTAAGTTGGGATGACTGCCGGGGTTTCCTGACACAGCTCAACAAGCGGACGGGCAGGACCTTCGCCCTCCCTAGCGAGTCCGAGTGGGAGTATGCCTGCCGCGCCGGCGCTTCCACGGCTTACTGCTTCGGCAACAAGGAGGCCGACTTGCCCGACTTCGCCTGGTTCGTGCACAACTCAGGCAACACCACGCATCCGGTGGGCACGAGGAAGCCCAATGCCTGGGGCCTCCACGACATGCACGGTAACGTGTGGGAATGGTGCGAAGACGTGTGGCACACGACCTACGACGACGCGCCGAAGGATGGAAGCGCCTGGTGTACCGGCGGCGTGCAGGCCCGCCGCGCCTCGCGCGGCGGGTCGTGGAACTTCGTCCCGGATAGCTGCCGTGCAGCATTCCGAGGAGGGGCCTATGCGACAGCGCGCTCGTACTTCGCCGGCTGCCGTATCGTCCTACGAGAGCTCTGATTTCGCCCAGCATCAGCCGGTTGACAACGGAGCACTTGGCGCATATAGTGGTGTGAGAAGCGAAGCTGTGTTGGCTGCGCCGGGTTCTCTTGCGAGCGCGAGAGGGCGGGAATGGCTGCTGAGAGCAACACGATCGCAGGGATCGATCTGGGCACCACCTACTCCTCGATTGCCTGG
Organism: Planctomycetota bacterium; assembly: GCA_016872855.1. Classification (GTDB taxonomy): domain Bacteria; phylum Planctomycetota; class PUPC01; order DSUN01; family DSUN01; genus DSUN01. The sequence continues at coordinate 2,664 of VGYV01000533.1, read as the reverse complement.
GTGGATTCGTCCGGCCACGTCGAGGTCCTGCCAAACAGCGAGGGCTTCCTGGCGACCAACTCCGTGGTCTTTTTCGACGGGCGGACCGCCATCGTCGGGCGCGAGGCGGCCAAGGCAGCCCTGCTCGAGCCCGACAAGGCCGCCGAGTGCTTCAAGCGCGACATGGGGCGGCCATACTACAACCGCAAGGTCTGCGGCAAGGAGATGCGCCCAGAGGTCCTCTCGGCCATCGTCCTCAAGAAGCTCAAGCAGGACGCCGAACGCCGCCTCGGCACGGTACGCGACGTCGTCCTCACTGTCCCCGCATACTTCGACGACTGCCGGCGCAAGGCGACCCAGGACGCGGGCAAGATCGCCGGGCTGAACGTGGTGGACATCATCAACGAGCCGACGGCGGCCGCCATCTGCTACGGCTACGGCCGGGCGGCCGGCGCGGACGGCGAGAAGATCATCCTCGTCTACGACCTGGGCGGCGGCACCTTCGACGCCACGCTCATGCGCGTCTCCGGCGGAAACCAGTTCTACACCATCGCCACCGACGGCGACGTGATGCTCGGGGGAAAGGACTGGGACCAGCGGATCATTGACTATGTCGTCGCCGACTTCCAGCGCAACGTCCACGCCGACCTGCGCCAGGACCCGCCCACCTACCAGGAACTCGCCCTGCGGGTCGAGGAGTGCAAGCGCACGCTCTCCAAGCGAAACTCCGTCACCATCCCCGTCGCCTACGCGGGACGCCGCCTCGGTGTCCCACTCGACCGCGAGAAGTTCAAGCAGATTTCCTCCGACCTCCTCGCCCGCACCCAGTCCACCATCGAGCTCCTCGTCCGAAACGCCGGCCTCACCTGGAACAGGGTGGACGCCTTGCTCCTCTCCGGCGGCTCCACCCGCATGGCCATGGTCCGCGAGATGATCGCCAAAGTGACCGGCAAGGAGCCCGACACGAGCCTTGACGAGGACCTCGCCGTGGCCAAGGGCGCGGCCATCCACGCCGCCTCGCTCCGCCTCGGCGAGGGCGCGGCCCCAGACAGCGGCTTCCAGGAGGCCACCGCCACCAAGCTCGCCGCCATCAAGCACCAGAACGTCAACTCCCACAGCCTCGGCGTCGCCGCACTCAACCGCGACCGCAGGCTCGCAAACGTCACCCTCATCCCGAAGAACTCCCCCCTCCCAGCCACCAGGTCCCAGGCATTTGGCGTCTCGGCCCCCAACGCCAGCGTCGTCGAAATCAAGGTCCTCGAGGGCGAGGCCCCGCTGGCCGACGGCTGCATTGAGATCGGCACCTGCCGCATCAGCGACCTGCCCCACGGCCTCCCGAAGGGCGCACCAATCGACGTCTCCTTCTCCTACTCCGAGGACGGACGCGTCCACCTCCGCGCCATCGTCCGCGCCCTCAAGCGCGGCGCCTTCGTCGAAATCGTCCGACCCGAGGGCCTCACCGAGCACGACCTCGAGCGCCAGGCACAAGTCGTCTCGGGCCTCGAAATCATCTGACCTGTGGGCTGCTTCATTCGATATTCAGCATTCGGCGTTCGTCATTCATGATTCTCTTGAGCACACGCGTGTTGCCTGTGTCGAGCGCTCAAGCGCGCGCGGTTCGGAGTGCGGGCTTTAGCCCGTAGTTCTCCGCCCAGAGACGCAAGATACGGCCTGAAGGCCGCACTCCGAGCTGGGGTCGCGACTTGGGCATCACGCGAGGGAGACCCTAACACCGGGGGGCGGACATGCCTGAGGACCTCTACACCGAACTCCTCGGCCTCCCCCCCGGCCCTCGCCCCCCGAACCACTACGCCATCCTGGGCCTGACCCTCTTCGAGCCCGACGCCGAGGCCGTCCACGAAGCCGTCCTCCGCCAGACCGCCGAGCTCAAGCGCTACGTCCTCCACCCCGACCCCGACCGCATCCGCCGCGTCCAGGAACTCCTCAACGAGGTCCACGCCGCCGGCGTCATCCTCCAAGACCCCAAGACGAAGGCCCCCTATGACGACACCCTTGCCGAGCAACTGGGGATCGCGCTGCACGAGCCGGTGACTACGGAGGCAAAGGAACCGCTCGGTGCTGAACCACTGCCCGAAATCGCTCCGCCCCCCGTGATGGCGCCCGGAACCAAGGTCCAGGCAGTCCGAGCGGAGCTACCGCGTCCTCGCCCCACACGGCGTACTCGACCCTTCCGCGCCAAGGTGGCCTTGGCTGCCGCGGCCCTGGCCCTAACCGTCTTAGTCCTCGTCGGGGTGCTCTTGCCGGCCTTTGGGAAAAGGGGGGTAGCGCTGGTTGGGCTAGCCCCCCCTGAGCCGGAGGCCGTGAGCCTGGACTTGGGAGGAGGGGTCTCGGTGGACTTCGTCCCCATCAGCCCCGGAAGCTTCATGATGGGGGACGACAAGGGCGAGGAGAATGAGCGGCCGGCCCGCAAGGTCACGATCAACCGGCCCTTTTACATGGGGAAGTCTGAGGTCACACAGCAGCAGTGGCAAGCCGTCATGGGCTACAACCACAGCCGCTTCCGTGGACTCAAGAACCCGGTGGACTCTGTCTCCTGGGAAGATTGCCAGGCATTCCTCGCGAAGCTCAATGAGCGGCTCCCAGACGGGCGATTCCGCCTGCCGACGGAGGCCGAGTGGGAATATGGCTGTCGCGCGGGGATCAGCACACGCTTCTCACATGGCG
>VGYV01000532.1 GCA_016872855.1 Planctomycetota bacterium | reverse complement strand
CGCCCCCGCACCTCCGCCCCCAGCCCTTCAATAAGCGCCCTCACGTCTTCTTCCGGCATCCAACGCCTCCTTATTCGGCTTCCCATTCCCCTGCCCCCATTCCCTTGCCAAGCTCTTGCCCACCTGGCGAACGGTCGATTGGCAAAGGAATGGGGGCAAGGGAATCAAGACAGGATGCAGCGCCTGCCCCCCGTTTCGTCAACTGCGCCCCCGGCCCCCTCGCCGACCTCGTCCGTAAACGGTTCCGCAGAAAGCGCCCCGCCGCCCGCCCCTGAGCCAAGCACACCGCATCTTGGATTCAGGCAAGGGTGCATGGGGTCAGGTCGTAGTACTCCGGAATTCGGGCGAGGCCGATCTAAATAATGGAGTACTACGACCTGACCCCGAGGCTCCCCGGGCGCAATGGAAGCAATAGGGGAGGGACCCCGTGTGGCGACGGCTGAGGCTGAGGTTCTGACAGCGGCTACGGCTGGGTGACGCGGTAAAGCACCTCTTCCTTGATGGCCATGTATTCAAGGCTTCCGTCGCGGCGGAATACCGGTCCAGCCACCACACGCTCCACCTCTGGCCCCGGCATGCCGTCAACGACGATGAGCCACTTGCCGCCCTTCTTCGCGGGGTATGCCAGGCGCTTGCCGTCGGGGCTGAAGATGAGCCTGGCGGTGTCAATCCTGTCAAACTCAGGCCCTGGCAAGCCGTCAACGACCACGAGGCCCTTGTGGCCGGTGCTCGCGGCGTATGCCACGCGTTGGAAGTCGGGGCTGACGACAAGGTGCCCAATCCGCTCGAACTCTGGCCCCCGTAGGCCGTCAACGAGGACGAGGAACTTGCCGCCTTTCCGGGCGGCGTATCTTACGCCCTTGGAATCGGGGCTGAAGAAGAGGGTGCCGGCAGCAACCTCGTCGACCTCAGGCCCTGGCAGGCCGTCAACGACGACGAGCTGCTTGCCCCCCTTCGAAGCCACGTAAGCCAAGCGCCTGCCATCGCGGCTGAAAACCAGGCTGCCCTCGAAAGTCCAGTCGACCTCAGGCCCTGGCCGGCCGTCAACGACGACGATCTTCTTGTCGGCTCGCCATGCGGCGTATGCAACGTGCTTGCCGTCGGGGCTGAAAACGGGGCTGTCCTCCTCAATGACATCGAACTTAGGCCCGGGCCGCCCGTCAACTAGGACGAGCCACTTATCGCCCTTCCTCGCCGCGTATGCGAAACGCTTGCCGTCGGAGCTGAAGATGGGGTTGCCAATGCGGTCGAACTCTGCCCCGGGCCTTCCGTCAACGACGACTAGGAACTTGCCGCCTTTCCGGGCGGCGTATGCAAGGCGCTTGCCGTCGGGGCTGAAGACGAGGCTAAACATGCTAATCCTGTCGAACTCAGCCCCTGCCCGGCCGTCAACCACCACAAGCTGCTTGTCGCCCTTGTCCGCGGTGTACGCACAGTGCTTGCGGTCAGGGCTGAAGACGGGCCTGGTGTCCTCAATCGCGTCCAGCTCAGGGCCGGGCACACCATCGAGGAGGAAGCGCCACTTGTGGCCCTGCCTCGCGGAGTATACCACGTGCTTGCTGTCGGCGCTGAACAAGAGGGTGCCGGCGCCAGGCTCGTCGACCTCAGGCCCTGGTACGCCGTCAACGACGACGATGAACTTGTCACCCCTTCGTGCGGCGTACGCCACGCGCTCGCCGTCGGGGCTGAACAAGAGGCTGCCCTCGAAAGTCCCCTCGAACTCAGGGCCTGGCAGGCCGTCAACAACAACGAGCATCTTCTGCCCTTTCTTGGCGGCGTATGCCAGGCGCTTGCCGTCGGGGCTGAATACTGGGGTCCCAATGCGGTCGAACTCTGGCCCGGGCCGGCCGTCAACGACGACGAGCCGCTTGTCGCCCTTTTTGGCGACGTAGGCGAAACGGCCGCCGTCGGCTGTCACCACGTCACCAAGGTCCACGGGCACCAATCCCTCCGTCGGCCCCAGGCGTTCCCATTTGGGCTCGGCGGCGCCCGCGCACCAACCCAGGCGCGATGGGGCCGGCAGGGTCGCCGCCGGAATGGTCAGTATCGCCGCCAAGAGTCGCCACTGTCGCATTGTCTGCCTCCTTTCCGCGCGGCCAGGCCAGTTCCGGTGACGCCTTACTCAATTCGGATGGCCGGCGTCAATCTCGGACGTTCATAAGTTCCGGTGACACCTTACCCAATTCCGCTGCCTACCGGGAGGCGAGGGCGGCTGGTTCCTGGGGGACGACGTCCTCGAACTTGGCGTAGCCGTCGCGGACGGCCATGCAGGCCCGAAGGATGTGGAGTTCGTACATCATGTCGTCGGTCGGGAACTCCTCGCGGATGCTCTTGCACAGTTCGGCGAGCGCGTCGGGGGGAATGCCCGCCTCGCGGGCGACCTTTTTGTAGTTGAAGTAACGGATGAACGGCCTCCTTCAGTTGCGCTCCACGTCCCTCGTGTGCGCCGACTCCATAATACCACGAACCAAAGGGGTTGTCAAGGGCTGAAGGCTTGCACCACAAGGGCGAGTCGGCTAGGATGGGGCGCAATCAGTTGGGTGAATGGATGGGTGGATGAATGGATGGGTGTCAGGCATTCATCCAGTCACCCATTCCCCCAGTCATCCCCTCTCCGAGAGGAAGATCAACATGGCAGAGAACGTGGTCAAGCTCAGCGAGCACCTTTCGGTCTGGCGCGGGCATATCAATGTGGGGATTGTGCGTGATGGGGAGAGGGCGCTGCTGTTCGAGCTAGGGGATGGGAGGGTCCTGGCGGCGCTGAAGGGGCTAGGCATTAAGTTGGTGGACTCGGTGCTGCTGTCGCACCATCACCGCGATCAGGTGTGCGGGTTCGCGCTGCTTGACAAGGGGGTGCGCATCGGGGCGCCGGAGGCAGAGGTGCCTCACCTGGCGAAGGTGGATGCCTATTGGGCCGACAGGAAGAGCCGCTGGGGGCTTACCGATTTCCATCCCTTCCGCCATGTGCTGGCCGAGCCGATTCGGGTGGACAAGGCTTACAAGGACGGCGAATCACTCGCGTGGGGTCCCGCGAAGATCACGATGCTGGCGACGCCAGGCCACACCGACGGCTCGGCGAGCTACGTCGTGGAGGTTGACGGCCTCCGCGTGGCGTTCGTGGGCGACGCCATCTACGACGAGGGACAGGTCTACGACATCCATAGCATGCAGAAGGGCGGCAAGTTCGTCGGCGACTACCACGGCTTCCTGGGCACGCGCGAGGCGCTCATCGCGGGCCTCAATCGCGTGAAGGGGGCCAAGCCGAGCATGCTCATCCCCTCGCACGGCAACCTGATGCGCGACCCGGCGAAGGCGATCGGGCTGCTGGCGGAACGGATGGACCGCTGCTACGACAAGTATGTGGCCATCTCGGCCCTCCGCCACTACTTCCCCAAGATGTTCGAAGCCTACGATGGCCGCCCAGGCCACATGCCCATCCGCAAGGGCAAGGAGGTGCCCGCCTGCCTCCGCCACCTCGACACCACCTGGATGATCGTGTCGAAGGACAAGGCGGCGTTCGTGATTGACGTGTGCGGCCCCAACACGGCGAAGAACATCCAGAAGCTGGTGGAGAAGGGCGACATCCGCTGGGTCGAGGCCATCTGGATCACCCACTACCACTACGACCACATGGACGGCATCCCCGACCTGGTGAAGCTCTACAATTGCCCGGTCATCACGGACAGCCACGTGGCGGAGGTGGTGTCGAACCCCCTCGCCTGGCGGCTCACGTGCATCTCGCCCATCCAGGTGAAGGTGGACCACCCGACGAAGGACGGCGAAAGCTGGCAGTGGCGCGAGTTCAAGATGACCGCCTACCATTTCCCTGGGCAGACCCTCTACCACAGCGGCCTGCTCGTCGAGAGCGGCGACCTGCGGATGCTCTTCGTCGGCGACTCCTACACGATGTCGGGCATAGACGACTACTGCGCCCACAACCGCAACTGGCTGGGCAAGGGCCTGGGCTTCGACTACTGCCTCGAGCTGACCCGCAAGCTCAAGCCCACCCACATCTTCAACGAGCACGTGGACCCCGCGTTCGATTTCACCGACGAGGAGATCGCCTTCATGCGGGCGAATCTCGCCGAGCGGGAGAAGCTGTTCGGCGAGATCGTGCCGTGGGACCACGCGAACTACGGGACGGACGAGCAGTGGTGCCGCTGCTTCCCCTACGAGCAGAAGGTGGGGGCAGGGGCTGTGGGCGGGGCCTCCGTGCCCCGCGAGGTTTCCTTCCGCGTCATCTTCACCAACCACTCGGTCGAGGCGCTGGATGCCTCGTGCCGCGCCGTGCTGCCCACGGCCTGGGGCCGGGGGGCCACTGAATGGTCGAAGGCCACCATCAAGTCCAAGGCCGATGGCGAGGTGAAGCTCTCTTTGCGCGTGCCGCCCGCCGCCAAGCCGGGGCGGTACATCGTGCCAGTGGACGTGCGCTATGGCGCCTGGGACCTGCCCCAGTTCACGGAGGCGATTGTCGAGGTGAAGTAGCCTCTCTTGCAGGAAGCGATGGGTTCGTAGTGCGGCCTTCAGGCCGTATCCTGGATTGGCAATACAACCCGGAAGATACGGGCTGAAGCCCGCGCTACGAACCCGGCCCGTCGGGTGCTATGGATAAGAGAGGGGCCGAGGCAATGGGACGTTTCATGCAGCGCGTGGCGCGGGAGTGGCGGCGGGTGCGGGTGGCGCTCGTCGTGCTGGCGCTTGGGAGCGCCGTGTGGACCGTGGTGCTCCGCCTCACGGCCGGGCAAGGGGTGGCGCCGGGCGACTGGGTGGAGGCCACGGCGGGCCTGGCCATCGCGGTCGCCGCGGTGGCCCTGCCGCTGGCGTCGCTCGCGGGCGACCGGCGCCTGGCGCGCCTCGCGTCCCGGCGAGGCGGCCGGCTCCCCCGATGGCCCATTCTCGCGCCGAAATGGCTGGCCTGCTTCGGGGCCTGGCTGGCCCTGAGCGTGGGAGCCTCCGCCTTCTCGCTGCTGTGGCTTCCTTCGTGGGAGTGCCTGACGGAATGGGTGGGGATGCTGGACGCCGGCTGGCTCTGGGTGGTTGTGGGCTTCGGCGGCGCCTTCTTTGCGTCGGCGGCGACTGGGCAGCTTCGGGCGGCCATCCCCCTTGCGCTGCTGCTCGGCATCCTTCCTCCCTTTCTCATGCGCTACCCGTTCGACCTGTCGCTGAGCGAGGGCGGGGGACACGGGACGAAGGCCCTCGCAGGAGCGTTGGCCACGCTGTGGCTGCTCGCCGCGGCTGCGTTGGCATTCCCTGCCCGGTTCGCGGCCCCCGCGGGCGCGTGGGCGAGGGCGCTGGCCCGGCTGAGGACCGGCGTCTGCGTGGGGCTGGCCGTGCTGTGCGCCGCGTCGGTCGTGCCGCTGATCCTCGTGGTCCCCAGCCTCCTCTTGGGGCCGGGCGATGCCACGGCGGTTTCCGAGCCACGGCTTTCGCCCGACGGGCGGTTCGTGGCATTCGTCGTGCATTTCAAGGCGTGGCCGCTCCACCCTTGCAGTTGCTACGTGCTGAATACCGAGAGCGGCCAGGCATGGCGGCTCAGTCGCTTCCAGCAGAGCGCCCTCCGTTTCCCAGGTGAATGCGACTGGTCGCCGGGAGGGCGCTGCCTTGCCTACTGCGTTTACCCGGGGCCTCTGCGCGAGGCCCGGCTAAGGCTGGCCGGAGCCGACGTCGGCCACGCCGAGGACCTCGGCATCTTTGACACGCTGACGGGCGAGGCCCGCGAGGTGAGGCACCCCGCCATCCACTACGGGTCCCGGATACGATGGAAGGAGGAGGGGGTGATCGGGGTGGAGAGCGAGGACTGGAGCGCGGGCGGGAGGATCTTCCAGACCTGGGGCGCGACGGGGAGTTCCG
>VGYV01000531.1 GCA_016872855.1 Planctomycetota bacterium | reverse complement strand
CAAGGTGTGTAGCGTTGCCTTCTCACCAGATGGCCGGCGGCTCGCGAGCGCGTCGTCGGACAAAACGGTGCGGGTGTGGGACACGGAGGCAGGTGAGGAACTGTGGGTTCTCCGGGGGCACGAGGCTGAGGTGCGTAGCGTTGCCTTCTCGCCAGATGGCTGGCGGCTCGCGAGCGCATCGTCGGACAAAACGGTGCGGGTGTGGGACACGGAGAGCAGGGCTGAACTCCGGGTTCTCCGAAGCCACGAGGGACCTGTGACAAGTGTGTCCTTCTCCCCGGACAGCCGGTGGCTCGCGAGCGCGTCGGGTGATGCCGTGCCTGTCACAGGTGTGTCCCTCTCCCCGGACAGCCGGTGGCTCGCGAGCGTGCGGGGTGGTACCGTGCGCGTCTGGGACGTGGACAGCGGGGCTGTGCTCCGGCTTTTCCTGGGCCACGATAGCCGGGTCAATAGCGTGTCCTTCTCCCCCGACGGCCGGCGGATCGCGAGTGGGTCCGGATCCTCGGAGCTAAGAAGCAGTGACAATACCGTGCGGGTGTGGGACGCGGCACATGGGGCAGAACTCCGTGTCCTGCTGGGGCACCATGACAAGGTGAATAGCGTGTCCTTCTCCCCGGACGGGAGCCGACTCGCGAGCGGGAGCGATGACGGCACGGTGCGGGTGTGGGACGCGGAGAGCGGGACCAAACTCCGTCTCCTTGCCCGGGAAGGATCGCAGTGCAGCGTGAACAGCGTGGCCTTCTCTCCGGACGGGCGGCGTATCGCGAGCCAGTCACCAGCCCACACCGTGCTGGTGTGGGACGCGGAGGGGGGGGCCGAGCAACGGGCCCTCCGGGGGCACGACTCTCCTATCACGAGCATGGCGTTATCCCCAGACGGTCGCCGGATCGCCAGTGTGGCCGGATCGCAGTTCTACGGAAGAGACCATACCGTGCGGGTGTGGGACGCGGAGACCGGCGAGGAACTGTGGGCGCTGAGGGGACACAGTGACAAGGTGTGCAGCGTTTCGTTCTCTCCCGACAGTCGCCTTCTCGCCAGCTGGGCGTGCGATAGCACCGTTCGGCTGTGGGATCCGGAGACGGGTGAAGAACTGCGGGTCCTGAGGGGCCACTACGGCCCTGTAACGGGCGTCTTGTTCTCCCCCGACGGTCGTCGTCTTGTCAGTTGGGCGGGGGACAACACTGTTCGGCTTTGGGACACAGCATGCGGAGCCGCGTTGTGGGTGCTCCACGGCCACGGGTCAAGGAGCGAGACGAAGCACGTGGCTTTCTCCCCCGACGGTGGTCGTCTGGTTGGCGTCTCGCGCGAGGGGACGGTCCAGGTCTGGGACACAGATAGCGGCAACGAATTGCTCGTCCTCAGCGAGGTAAGGGCATGGATGAGCAACGTGGCCTTCTCGCCCGACGGCCGGCGGCTTGCGATCGCTTCGGATGACGATACGGTTCGGGTCTGGGACACGGAGAGCATGGCCGAGCTGCTGGTCTTCAGCGGGGTGAGGGCATCGATGAGGAACGTGGCCTTCTCGCCCGACAGCCGGCGGTTTGCGATCGGGCCGGATGACGGAACGCTTCGGGTCTGGGACACGACAAGCATGGCCGAGTTCCGGGTCCTCCAGGGGCATGAGAAGGAAGTGACGAGCGTGTGTTTCTCTCGGGACGGCCGGCGGATCGTGAGCCTGTTGTTGGGTGAGACGGTGCGGGTGTGGGACGCGGAGAGTGGGAAATGCCTAGCCGTTCACCAGGGCTCGCACGATGCCTGGGTGACCGCCGCGGCGCCGCCTTCCTTTGGATGGCTGGCATTGGCCGGCTCGTCAGGTACGGTGATTGAGAACGCGGCGACCAGAGAGACGGTTGCCTGGTTCCCTACCCGGCTGCAATACATCACCGCTCATCCGTGTGGCCGTGCCTGGGTCGGGGCGGTGGGGAGCTGTGTGGCGATCATCAAGCTGGAGGGAGAGCCGGTGAAGCAAGAAAGTCGGCCGTTGGCAGACGGCGGGAGGCAGTGAAGCAGGGCAGGCGGTTATGGGTGTTCGATATTGGGTGTTCGGGGAAGAGAGGACTTGCCGCAGAGGCACAGAGCGCACAGAGAAGAGGCGTCCACAGATTGTACAGATTTCCACAGATGAAGAACGGAGCCGGTTGGGGCTTGTCACCCAGGTGCCGTTCTTCTCTGTGTCTGCCTCAGTGCTCTCCGTGTCCTCTGTGGTGAGTCTTTCTGGCTTTACGCATTGGGCGGGGCGGAGTGGGCGGCGGGGAGTCCGATGCGGAAAGACGCGCCCTTGCCCGGCTCGCTCGCCAGGGTGAGCTTGCCTCGGCGCTCCTCGACGATGGGGCTGACGGGACGGCTGCGATGGGGGCTGTTTGACTTGTGGGCGCAGAGCGGATAGCCTAGCGGCGGCTGTAGTCACTTCCAGAGGAGAGACCGATGCCCCGACAGACTTTCAGGCTGTCCGCCAAGGTCGTCATCCGAAATGAGAAAGAGCGCGTGCTGCTGCTGAAGCGCTCAGTAGCCTCCAAGAACAACGCCGGAAAGTGGGACCTCCCGGGCGGGAAGGTGGATGAAGGGGAGGACTTCGACGAGGCCCTGCTCCGCGAGGTGACAGAAGAGACGGGGCTGGTCATCTCCCTCGGGCGAGTGCTCGGCGCCGCGGAGTCCGCTCTGCCCCATTGTCGGGTGGCGTACATTGTCCTGGAAGGGCACCGCGTGTCGGGTGAGGTGACGCTCAGCAGTGAGCACGATGCGTTTGTGTGGGCGGACCCATCCGAACTGGGAAGGATGGATGTCTGCGAGCAGTTCCGGCATGTCCTGGCTTCCTGCACAAGGAGCTGACGATGCGCTGCAAGGCCGCACGGTTGACGGATGCAGAGTGGGTGAAGTGGAGCATCGAGAGCTTCGCGCGGAACCGGCGAAAATACGTCCGGCTCGGGGAGGTTCTGGGTGACGTCCTCCGCCAGGCGGCGGCCCGACTGGCGCCGTTGGCCATCGTGCAGACGCGGGCGAAGTCGGTGGCGAGCTACGCGGAGAAGGTCCAACAGAAGGTCCGCAAGTACCGCCTGCTCGACGCCCAGGGCAAGCCACTGCATCCCGTGACCGACCTGTGCGGCGGGCGCGTCATCACCCTCACGCGGCCCGAGATGGAGGCCATGTGCGGGTTCATCGAGGAGCATTTCGACATTGACAGGGCGAACTCGCTGGACAAGGGGAAGGCCCTGAAGATCAGCGAGTTCGGCTACCGGTCCGTCCACTACATCGTCCGCATCAGGCCCGACGCCTTCCCCACCCGGGATGTGCCGGTGACGCTCAGCGGGCGCGACCTGCGGGCGGTGGGCAACCTGTGGGCCGAGGTGCAGGTGCGCACGGTGCTCGAACACGCCTGGGCCTCGGTGAGCCATGACATGTGCTACAAGGGCGCCTTCAAGACTCCTGAGAAGTGGGAGCGGGAGCTGGCTCGCGTGGCGGCCATCCTGGAGGACGCCGACGACGCCTTCTGCCGCGTGCAGGATGGCCTCGCCGCCTACGAGGCAAGCTATGGGGCGTATATGACCGAGGCGCAGATCCGCGAGAAGATCAAACAGCTCGAGCTCGTGCTGCGGGCCGCCCCGGGGGACGCGGGGGTCGCTCACCGGCTCGCCAAGCTGGCGATGTGCCTGGGCGATTGGCGCAAGGCGGTGGAGGTCCTCCAGCCCTTCGCAGCGGCCGCGAGCGCTCCACTCCTGCGTGACCTGGGCGTGTCGCTCTGCAAGCGATACGCGAAGGGGAGCGCGCGGTTCCGAAAGGGGCAGAAGTGCCTGGAGGAGGCGATCCGGCTCGATCCAACCGACTCCGACGCCATCGCCTCGCTGGGCGGCACGTGGAAGGGCCTCGACGACGCGCGGGCCAGGGCTCTCTACCAGCGGGCATTTGAGGTGAACCCGGCGGACTCCTATCCGCTGGGGAACTACTTGCGTTACGAAATCCGCGACCACAAGAGCCTCGCCCCTGTTTCCTTGGCCATGCCCAGCATCCGCGCCGCGGCCCAACGCTGTCGGGACCAAGCGGACCTGGCGGTCAACCTGCCGTGGGCGTTCTACGACATGGCCTCGCTCCACCTCCTGCTCAAGGAGCCGTATCAGAGCCTCGGCCTCTATGCGAAAGCCGTCAGCACGAGCACAGCGGCGGGAATGGTTGAGGGCGCGCTGAACTTCTTGGAGCAACTGACTGTCATTGCGGATGAGATTCCAGAGATAGAATGGGTTCGGCGCTTCCTGCGAGTGGCCTGGGCGGCCCGCTGCGACGCGGCGGCTGCCCGCCGCATACTCAGGCCGCTTCGGCCCGACACCAGAAGGCTGATTTCCAGCCCTGTCGCCATCATCGTCGGCCCCACCGGCGGCGGCAAGGAGGCCTGTCCACCTTCCTTCCGCGAACTGCTGCTCCGTGCTTTCCGCGACTTCGAGGGCGCCTTGCTGTGCGGCGGGACGAAGGCAGGCGTCTGCGGCATAGTCGGGGACATTGGTCAGGCCGGCCGGCGCAAGGTGCGGACCATCGGCTACGTTCCGCGCGCGATGCCCGCCGGTGTAGCAGCGGACGGGGATCGCAAGCGGTTCCGCCAGATTCGCCGCACGGACGGACGCGGCTTCAGCCCCCTGGAACCGCTCCAGATGTGGGCCAACCTGCTTGCATCAGGCGTCCCGCCGGCGCAGGTTCGCGTTCTGGGACTCGGCGGCGGCCAGATCTCCGCATCTGAGTACCGCATCGCCGTGGCGCTCGGGGCCACCGTGGGCGTCCTCAAGGGCAGCGGCGGCGCCGCCTCCGACATCCTGAGCGACCGCGATTGGCGTTCCTCCCCGAACCTCCTTGAGCTTCCTGCCGATGCCGCAACCGTGCGGGCGTTCATCCTTCCCACCCGAAGCCCCTGGCCGCCCGCCCTCCGCGAGAGGCTGGCCAAGGCCATCCACCAGGCATACTGCGAAGCCCAGGCCAAAACGCCCAGGGCCACCCCCGCATCGCTGACGGACTGGGACAGCCTGGCGGAAGACCTGAAGGAATCGAACCGCCGGCAGGCCGACGACATCCTCAGCAAGCTTCAGCACATCGGCCGCACCGCGACCGAGCGCGGCAAGCGGCGGAAGCAGAACCGCCTCTCCGAGGCGGAAGTCGAGACCCTCGCCGAGCTGGAGCACGGCCGCTGGAACGTCGAGCGCCTCCTCGACGGCTGGCGTTGGGCCGAGGCCAAGGACGCCGCCCGCAAGCTCAGCCCCTACCTCGTATCCTGGATTGAGCTTCCGGAAGAGGCCAAGGAGTGGGACCGCCAGGCCGTCCGCCAGCTCCCCGCCCTCCTGAGCAAAGCCGGCCTCCTGCTCCAGTAATGCAAGGGGCGACTGGAGACTGCCCCGGGGGAACGCCGAATGAGCGACTCGTGGCGCACCATTCGCGTCTTCGTGTCCTCGACCTTCTGCGACATGCACGAGGAGCGGGAGGAACTGGTCAAGCGCGTGTTCCCGCAGCTTCGCAAGCTATGCGAGGCCCGCGGCGTGACCTTCGGGGACGTTGACCTCCGCTGGGGCGTGATGAGCGAGCAGAATGCCCTCCCCGCCTACAGCGAGAGCGTTGGCGTGTCTCGACGCGTCCCGCCTGTTCCTTGCTTGCCGTTGCGCCCAGAGCAACACCATGCTATAGTCGCCTCCGATGTAAGAGGCCCTGTTCCGCAAGGAGGGAAACATGGGCCACGCCATCGGTGTTGATTCTGGGACAGCTAGCTGCGTTGCCCGGGTGGCCGCGCCCAGGAGCGCCTAGGCATGCACGTCGAGCTTAGGCTGCAGTTCCCGGGATCCGATCGGTTGGACCGCCAGGTTCTCGCGGACTACGCCCGCAGGGTGGTC
>VGYV01000530.1 GCA_016872855.1 Planctomycetota bacterium | reverse complement strand
TGGCGATCCAGCGCCGGCACAGGTGTATTTCGGCGTAAGTCCTTGCCATGCCTATGCTGAGGGAGGTAGAAGGGTTCCTCGGCTTGGCGCCCCCCTTGTGGGCACCCACAAGAAAGCCCGGAGAGCCTCAAATATCAATTATGGGCGACCAGTGCAGACGGAGGTGTGGCCGATTCCCCTGCCCTCATTCCCCTGTCCAGGCCCGGCAGACTCTGGCAGGAGGACAGGGGTAACCACGGAGACACGGAGAGCACTGAGAACTCACTGAGAAGACAAGGCCAGTTCTTAAGCTTCAGACCCAGATGCCTCTTGGTCTTCTCCGTGCGCTCCGTGTCTCCGTGCGGCACAGGGCATGAGGGGAAAAGTAGATAATTGCGACCTGACCCCAACCCCAATCCCACAGAGGACACTGAGGGCACGGAGAGAAACTAGAGGGAACAGCATAGTTGCGGACCGGACTAACGGGCAGCGACCTCGCGACTGCACCTCTGGCCGCACCTTCCACGGTGTCAGTGGTTGCTTTTGCGCTTTGCCGGGTCCTTCCCTTCTGATTCCGCGGAGACGCGTCGAATTGTCCACAGTGCCTCCTCCGCACATCCTCGAATATAAGAGTCCTCGTCTTTCGCGGCCCTTTCGAGCGCCTCAATGACCGCTCTTTTCTCCACCTGCGCCTTTCCAAGTACCCGCGCCGCTTCGCCTCTAACCATCCTATCCCTATCGCCCAAGGCGCCGATCAGGGCCGCGATGACCTCTTTGTCCGACGGACCTATGCAGCCAAGGGCCCGAGCGACGGCGTAGCGTCGCCCTGGCTTCCCCTTGTCAGGCAGCAAGCCCAAGAGGAGCGGGACCGCATCCTTGGCTGCTGGGCCTATGTCGCCCAGCGCCTGAACCGCCGTCGCGCGCATGAGGTCGGGCTCGACCTCCGTCGCGTGCTCTTCCTTGACGTAGGCAATCAATGCAGGAACCGCGGCCTGGGCGCCCGGCCCAATCTGCCCCAGAGTCCTTAGCGCCCTGCTTCTTACGGCGCAGACCGTATCCCTCAGCGCCCGAACCAACGACGGAACCGCACCCTTGGCGTGGGTGCCGCAGGATCCGAGTGCCAACGCTGCGTACTCGCGGACGTACATGCTACTATCCTGCAACGCTTGAGCGAGGGCAGGAACCGCAAACTTGGCAGCCTCGGCTGTCTCTTCGTTGGCCTTCTCGGTTGCTCTTGCCAACTTGGCCCTGTCCTCGGGTGACAGGTATTCGGCGGGAGGCATGTCTGCCGAATACCTCAGGTGCGGGAGCACCTTGAAGACATCAAAGCCTGGCGGCATGATGTGGTGGAGAGCAAGCGCAGCGGCGCAACGAACCTCAGCGTCTGGGTCCTTGAGCATTTCTGCGATGGCTCGGACCCCACGCTTTGCCTCTGGCCCGATCTCGGCCAGAGAGTTGATTGCCCCCCGCCGCTGCTCAGGGCCTGCTTGTTTGAGCCTCTTCAAGAGCGCCTCGAGGTCACCCTGCCCGCCCTCAGCGCAGAGCGCGAGCTTCAGGCTGGCCAACACCATGGAAGCAACGCACAAGGCCCTTGCGCATCCCGCGTTCATCGTTGTCCCCTGATCAGGCTCGCGGAAACACTTAGCTGGCTGTCGGATTGTACTTCCGCCAAGAGAGGACTCCTGGAAGCGGCTGGCGTGCCAGGCAGCATAGCGCGGCCAATGGCGGTATGCAATGGAAGAACGCGGCAGATCACGGACACCCACCTGTTTCTTTGCGGCAGGGGGGACGGAGGCGCCGAAGGCGCCCCTTCCATTGCGTTCCTCTCTACAGGCTGGTATACTGCCGCCGAAGGCAACGGAGGAGAGCCACATGAGCAATCAGAGATTTCCGCCGGGCTGGGACGAAGACCGTGTGCGAGAGGTGATCGCGCACTACGAGGGCCATTCTGAGGACGAGCAGTCTGGCGAGACTGAGGCGGCCCTGGAACAACGGGACATAACGATGATGGCTGTGCCGAACGATCTGGCCCCGGAGGTCCGAGCCCTCATCGCCCGCAAGCGCAGCGCCTGAGCAGCAGCCGATGAGAATGCCCTTCCAGGTGCTGGTGATTCCTTTCAGGCGGACAGCGGCCGGTGTAGAGTACGCGGTGCTGAAGCGCAGCGATGCGGACTGGTGGCACTTCGTGGCGGGGGGCGGGGAGGAGGGGGAATCGCCCCTCGATGCCGCCCGACGGGAGACGAGGGAGGAGATCGGGATCACGCCGAAGGGGGAGTTGCTGCCGCTGGATTCGATGGCGACGATTCCCAGGCACTGGTTCGCCGCGGGGGCGGAGTGGCCGCCTGAGGTGTATGTGGTGCCGGAGTATGCCTTTGCGGTGGAGACGGGGGAGGCGGAGCTGACGCTCTCCGAGGAGCACACGGAGCTGAGGTGGGTGCCGTATGATGAGGCACAGGCACTGCTTACGTGGGACAGCAATCGGACGGCGCTGTGGGAGCTGAATGAGCGGCTGCGCGGAGGCGCCGGAGACCTGTAGGCAGCTTCCGTAGCGACAAGCGTCCTGCTTGTCGAGGCGCGCAAGACCGCAAGCGGGACGCTTGCGGCTACGCCCGGCGCGCACGGGGAGCCGGGGCGGCGAAGATTCTCCAAGCTGCAAGTGTCGTGGGGATGGGGAGTTGGAGCGCCTCCCAGTCTTTTGCAGCTCCGGCCCGCATATTTTCGGGGGGCAATGCCTTTGTAAGGGTGGAGGGGAGAAGGTCCGACGCGCGCAACTCCGGGCCTCCTTCCCTCGTAGGAGTGGCCCTCCGAGGCGTGCCCAGAGGAGCCTGGCTGAGAACCCACGCGGGCTGCGACGCCAGCGATTCTGGCCGCAGGCGAGGAACACGGAGGAGGCGATGCCACGGAGAGCATCGTTGACGACGTGTGACAACGCCTGCGGCCAGAAGTCGCGGCGTCCCTGCGGGTTGCGGCGGCAGCGCGCCGCTCGCCGGCGAGCGGCGCCGCTGCTGCGTTGCGTCTCCTCAGCGATGCGCTCCGTAGCATCACTTGCGTCGCCGCGCCTTGCATCCGCCCCGCTGACGCCGGCAACGCAGCCCGCGTGGGTTCTCAGCCGGGCTCCCCGGCGCTCCGTCATCGTCGCGAAGCGGCCGCCGCACCTGCTCTTTGACAAGTCGAGACCCAGGGGACTTGCCACAGAGGCATAGAGACCGCTGAGCGGAAGACCGCTCGGTGTGCTCTGTGTCTCTGTGGCAAGATTCCTCTCACCGGCGAAAGCCGGGGGGATTCCATGCCCCGAGCGCGGGGGGGAGCGAGGACGAGGACGATTGGGGAGCGTTGACACTCTGCGGGGCCGCCGATATAATCGGGGCGAGCCAGGGAAGCGGAGAATTGTCGTGCCCGAAGGCCTCACCGTCATCGTGCCCACGTTCAACGAGGAGGACAACATCCGGGGGTGCCTGGAGAGCGTGGCGTGGGCGGACGACATTTTCGTGGTGGATTCGTACTCGACCGACCGCACGCTGGAGATCGCACGGGAGTTCACCGACCACGTCGTGCAGCACGAGTACGTGAATCCCGCTGCGCAGAAGAACTGGGCGATTCCGCAGGCGAAGGGCGATTGGCTGCTGGCGGTGGACGCCGACGAGCGGGTGACGCCCGAGTTGCGAGCGCGCATCCAGGGGGTTCTTGAGCGCGGGACGGAGTTCGACGGCTTCCGCATCCGGCGGATGACGGTCTTCTTCGGCAAGCTCATCCGCCACTGCGGCTGGCACCGCGACTATCCGCTCAGGCTCTGGCGCAACGGCAAGGGGCGCTACGCCGACGTGAGCGTGCACGAGCACGTGCTGGTGGACGGCCGGGTGGGCACCATCCGCGAGCACTTCCTGCACGACACGTACCGCTCGCTCGACCACTATCTGGAGAAGTTCGGGCGCTACACCACGTGGTCGGCGCAAGACCTCCACAGGCGTGGCAAGCGGGCGACGTGGGGGAGCCTGACCCTCCGCCCCCTGTGGCGCTTCTTCCGCATGTTCGTGCTCCGCCACGGGTTCCTCGACGGCAAGCACGGGCTCATCCTGTGCCGCCTGGCCGCCTACAGCGTGTTCATGAAGTACGCCAAGCTGTGGGACCTCCGCCGCCGCGAGGCGCAGAGCCAGGCAGAGGTGCGCCTGGCGGCCGCCGAGGCCGACAAGGCGCGCGAGGCGGTGGAACGAATGGCTGAACGCTGACCCCCGAGGACCCCCGATGCCGGCCCGCGACGCCGCACCCACACCCGCCAGCGGCCACGCTGCCCTGCGAGTGCTCCGCTCCGCCGGCGTCTCGGAGGCCCAACTGCGCGGGGCGCTGGCCGCCCACGGGGAGGCTCTGGCCTCCGGCCGAGGCGTGCTGAAGGACGGCGCACGCACGGCGGTGACGCGGGTGGACTGCGGCGGGGCCTGCGCGTGCGTGAAGGAGTATCGGAGCGCTGGGCTGGTGGACTGGGTGAAGGGGCTGCTCCGCGGGCCGCGCGGCTGCCGGGCCTGGCGCGGGGGTCAGCACCTGGCTCGCAAGGGGGTGTCGAGCCCCGAGTTGCTGGCCCTGGCGCGGGAGAGGGGGAGCACGTTTCTGCTCACTCGCTACGTCGAGGGTGCGACGCCGCTCGACCAGCTCTTCGCCACCCGCTTCGCCGGGCCGCTGCCCCCGGCCGAGCTGGCGGCCAAGCGTGTGCTCGTGCGGCAACTGGGCCGCTGGCTGCGCCAGGTCCACAGCCTGGGGGTCTACCACGACGACTGGTCGGCCAAGAACTTCCTGGCCGCGCAGCGGGGGGACGCGTGGGTGTTCTACGTGCTGGACTTCGAGAGCCTGTCGGCGCGCAAGCGACTGACCTGGCGCCGGCGGGCGAAGAACCTGGCGCAGCTTGCCGACGTGCCGGCCGGGGCGACGCGCACCGACCTGCTACGGTTCCTGACAGCCTACGCCCTGGGCGAGCGGGCGCTGACGCGCGGCCGCTTCCCACGGGACATCCTGCGCGCGCTCGCGCGTCGCGTGGCCGCTCGCGAGCGCCGCATGCGCAAGTTGTGCCCTGAGAACAGGTGACCAGATGAAGGTCCTGCACCTCTACAGCAACTGGCGCTGGACGGGGCCTGCCGAGCCGGCTCTGAACCTAGCCGCCGCGCTCCAGCGGCAGGGCCACGAGGTGGCCTTTGCCTGCGGCCGGGCGCCGCGCCGCCTGGCGAATGAGATCGAGGCCAAGGCCCGCGAGCGTGGCGTGCCCCTGCGCACGGGCCTCGCGCTGAGCAAGCACATGAACCCGTTCCACAACTACCCCGAC
Source organism: Planctomycetota bacterium (assembly GCA_016872855.1). Taxonomy (GTDB): domain Bacteria; phylum Planctomycetota; class PUPC01; order DSUN01; family DSUN01; genus DSUN01. The sequence goes on along the minus strand of VGYV01000530.1, from coordinate 620 downwards.
GGCCGGAGGCTGCGGGGTTGGCTGGAGGCGGAGCATTTCGACTTCATCCATTGCCACATGCGGAACGACCACGTCGTGGCGGCGCTGGCGGCGCGGCGGATGCCGAGGCGCCCACTCGTCGTCCGCTCGTGCTACCTGGGCGACGGCCCGAGGGGCTACTGGGAGGGGCGGCTGGCACGCGAGTTCACCGAAGGCATGCTGCTTCTGTCGGAGACCGCGCGACGCCAGGCGGTCGAGCGCCTGAGGCTCCCCGCCGACCGGGCGTGGCTGTTCGACACGGCGGTGGACCTCGCGCGTTTCGATCCCGAGCGCGGCCTGGGCAACCGGCGGGCCGAGTTCGGGTTCACGCCCGACACCTTCGTCGTCGGCCTCGTGGCGCGCATCCAGTGGCGGCGGCGCTACCACGTCCTCCTCGAGACCATCGCGCGGGCGCGCCGCGAGCTGCCCAACCTGCGGGCCCTCCTGGTCGGACGGGGCACCCACATGCAGGCCATCGCCGTGCACCCGGCCCGCAGGATGGGCCTCGACGACGTCGTCGTCTTCCCTGGCTATCAGACGGGCGACGACCTGGTGCGGACTCTGGCGACGCTCGACGCCAAGGTGTTCCTGGTGCCGGGCAC
>VGYV01000529.1 GCA_016872855.1 Planctomycetota bacterium | reverse complement strand
ATCGAAGTACCAGCGGCCGCGGTCGCCTTCGAGGTGGACGACGTGGCCGAGGCGGCCCCAGAGCTGGCGATAGGCGTCGGGGGTCGAGCCGCAGACGACGAGGGCGGCGGGGCTCCCAGGGCGCAGGAGGATGACCCCGATGTCGTCGCCACGGAACTCGCGGCCGCAAAGGCGGACGACTCCGTGGGCGACAAAGACATCAGGGGGGTCGAGGGCCGCCTTGACTGCGGGGTTCTCCTGGGGCGAGCCGAGGGCGATGAGGGTGCGGGGCGGGGCCACAGGCGGGACGCCTGTGCCACCATTCTGTGAGGGAGGTGGCACAGGCTTCCAGCCTGTGTGAGGGGGGACTGTGCCGCCCCATCTCTCTTTCCAGGTGGTGGATAGCTCGTCGGCGCAGCGGGCAAGGTGCTCGGGCGCGCCCTGCGGGAGGGCGATGGTGAAGGGGCTCTCGAAAGCGAAGCCGGCGGGGCCGGGGTAGTGCCACTTGCTGGGCGCGGCATCCGTGGCCGCCTCGACGTTCTCGCCGTCGGCGAACTTGCCGCCCCGAATGATGAGCTTCGCCTCCTTGAGCGGGTCGAGGACGCGATGGGGCGGGGCGCCCGCCATGTCGGCGACGAAGGTGAGGGGCGGGATGATGGCGGTGAACTCGGCGGGCTCAGACGGTGGATGGGCGAGGAGCCAGGCGAGCTGCTCGTCGCGGGACACTGGGAAGCCGCCGTGGCCGATGCCCTCGAAGCGGTCGTAGCGCAGGTTCTTCGCCCCGAGCGCGCGGAGCTTCTCGGCCATCGAGTCGCTGTGGCCCACGGGCACGATGGTGTCGGCGGCCCCGTGGCCGACGTAGAGCGGCATATCTGGCCGCCCCGCGAGCTGGCCGACGCGAGCCACCGGCATCCGCGCGCGCTGGGCCAGCTCGCACGCGCGGCCGGCAGGGGAGAGGATGGGGCGCTCCTCCTCCTCCCAGACCCCCTTCCAGGCGTCGGGGTCGGCGTTGCCCATCCAGGGGGCGGCGCCGCTCAACTCGCCGACGTGCCGAATGGCGAAGAGCCACGTGCCTGTGCCGCCCATCGAGTGGCCGAGGACATAGAGGCGCGAGACGGGATAGCGCCGCCGCACGTCCGCCAGGCATTCCTCCACGGCGGCCATCTGCGCGCCCATGTAGTCGTGGCTCCCGCGCGCCAGGGGGGTCATGCACAGGCCGCCGGGGTATGGCCGCACTGGGAAGCAATCGGTCATCTTCCGAACCCCCGCAGCGTGGAGGTCGAGCACGAGGGGGAGGGGAGAGGAGGCGTCCCAGCCCCTGGGCACGTCCACGGATGTGGGCAGTTCCGCGCCGTCAATGGCCGAGACGGTGACGATGACGTGGTGGCCTGGGCGGAGGTGCGGGTTGGGCTTGTGGCGGACGCAGGCTCGGCGGAGCTGCGCGCCCTCGCTGCCAAGCCGCCCGAACAGGATGTCGCGCTTGCGCATCTGGCCGAGTCGTGCGCGGAGGTAGGCGAGGTGGGCCTTGAGGTCGCGGCGCACCATCGGGTCGGGGTGGCCCTCCACGGCCTTCGCCGCGGCCGCCAGCCCCCTCTCGAGAGCCCAGTGCCGCAGGAAACGGATGGCAACGTAGAGGCCGGCGAGAACCACGATCGCGGCAAGGATGGCGATGGCGATGATGCTGTGCCTCCTGCGAAGGGGCCTTGTGCGTGGCTGTGCCATTGAACGCTCCCGTATAGCGAGCCAGAGAATACCCTAGCACTCCCCAGCAGGGACCGTCAAGCGGATTTGACCGATTCGCGGTTTTCCGCTACCATCGCGGCACACGAGAGGCCAAGTACAGCCCCCCACAGATAAGGGGACAAGATCGCGGGGTCGCTTGTGTCTTGCTCCCGAAGGGAGCACAGCAGGTAGCCGGCGGCTTCAGCCGCCGGACCAGGGCGCACACGCGGGTTAGTCCCGTAGGGACGGCAGCACCCCTCGGCACGGCGGTCCCCTCCTTCTGCCGTCCCTTCGGGACTGACGGGTCGTCTCGCCCGCGTCCGGCGGCTGAAGCCGCCGGCTACCCTCTGCCATCCCTTCGGGATTGCGATTCCGTTCCCTTATGTGTCCGGGCTGTGCTAAGGGTTTCATCCTGCTCAGGAGCAAGGGTCGTGGCCGAGCACGGGTTCGCCATCATCGGGTGCGGGGCGGCGGGCGCGCACCACGTGACTGCCATCTCGCAGCTCCGCAACGCCCGGCTCGCCGCGGTCTGCGACGTGAATGAGGCGAACGCGCGCCGCTTCGCCGAGCGCGCGGGAGTCCCCTGGTACACAGACTACCAGAGGATGCTCGAGCGCGAGGATATCGAGGTCGTGAACGTCTGCACCCCGTCTGGCCTTCACATGGAGCCGGCCCTGGCGGTGATTGGGGCGGGCAAGCACTGCATCGTGGAGAAGCCGCTGGAGATCACGCTGGACCGCTGCGACAAGATGATCGCTGCGGCGGACAGGGCGGGGGTGCTCCTGGGGGCGATTTTCCCATCGCGGTTCGGGCGTGCCGCCCAGGAGCTCAAGCGGGCGGTGGATGGCGGCCGCTTCGGGCGGCTCACGCTGGGCGACGCCTACGTCCGCTGGTGGCGCGAGCAGAGCTACTACGATAGCGGCGGCTGGCGCGGCACCTGGCGGCTCGACGGCGGCGGAGCCCTGATCAATCAGTCAATCCACTGCGTGGACCTCATCCAGTGGTACATGGGGCCGGCTAGAGCTGTCACCGCCCTCTCAGGCTGCCTCGCCCACCAGCGGATCGAGGTGGACGACGCGAACATTGTGGGCGTGGAGTGGGCGAGCGGCGCCCTCGGCGTCATCCAGGGCACCACGGCGGCCTGGCCCGGCTTCCCCAAGAAGGTCGCCATCTCGGGCGACGCCGGCAGCGCCGTGCTCGAAGAGGAGTCGCTCACCTTCTGGCGCTTCCGCAAGGAGCGTCCCCGCGACGAGCAGATCAGGGCGGGGCTTATCGGCGACAAGGCGCACGGCACGGGCGCATCTGACCCCATGGCCTTCAGCCCCGAGAACCACCGCCGCCAACTCGCGGATTTCATTAGGGCACTGGAAAGGGGAGCACCACCTCTGGTTGACGGGCGTGAGGGGCGTAAAGCCGTCGAGATCATCCTCGCGGCCTACAAGTCGGCGGAGACCGGGAAGCGGGTCGAGCTTCCCCTGAGCCCTGGCTACAGGCCGGGGAGGAGAGGGTTTGTGAAGTGAGCTGGGTCGCGTGCCGCGTCCCGCGTGCCGCGTGTCCAGAGCAGAACCGAGGTGTCTCGGGATGTGATGGAGTGAGCACGTGACTTACAAGGAATGGGAGACACAGGTGCCCAGAACCATCACGGACGATCCGTTGTGGTCAATGACGGCGTATCGGTTGTCACTGTTTGCCTCAGACCTCTGCTGGCCAGACATCCAGAAGCTTCGGAAGGCGAGGCTTTACCACCTGGTGGACCAGCTCTACGACTCAGTGGGCGGCATAGGGGCGCAGATCGCCGAGGGCTACTCGCGCAAGACTGGCAAGGACCGTGCGAGATTCTACGAATATGCGCTGGGCTCCGCCCGAGAAGGCCGTGATTGGTACTACAAGTCACGTCATGTTCTCGGCGCAGAGGTCACGGCCCACCGTCTGGCCCTGCACGCCCGAATCATCCGTCTGCTGATGGCCATGGTGCCCGACGAGCGTGCGCTGTCGGTGCAAGAACCGGAAACCGAGTACCGCACCCGAGCGTGGGAGGACTTCCTGGCTATGGAGGTGCCCTTCTGCTCTCGAGCATCGTTCTTGGTTCGGGCACGCGGCACGCGGGACGCGGCACGCAACGCCCTGAACCGGGCAGACTGCCGCCCCGCCAGCCACCACTAACGAAAGGGATAGACCGATGTTCAAGCAAGCCGTCTTCAGCGATGAGGTCTCGCAGGACCTTGCCCGCGTGATCGCGGTCTGCAAGCGATTCAACCTTCAGGGCATCGAGCTGCGAAGCGTCTGGGGCCACAAGGCGCCACAGGACATCCCAACAGCCGACGTCGAGAGAATGAGGAAGATGCTCGAAGAGGCGGACCTGGATGTGTGCTCGATTGCCTCGCCCTTCTTCAAGTGCAACATCGATTCGCCCGACGAGATTGCGAAGCACCACGACATTCTGCGGCGCTGCGGCGAGCTGGCACACGCCTTCGGCATCCGGCTGGTCCGCGGCTTCACCTTCTGGCGAAAGGGCGACTACGATAGGGGCCGCGTCCTCGACCTCTACCGGCCCGTGCTCGACATCCTCGAAGAGCACGACATCATCCTGGGCATCGAGAACGAGGCATCCACCTTCATCGGCACGGGCACCCGCCTGGCCGATTTCCTGGATGACCTCGACTCCGACCGCGTGGGCGCGATCTGGGACGCCTGCAACGTGCTCTACGACAAGGACGACCCGGAGGTGCCCTTCCCCGACGGCTACGAGGCGATCAAGCCGCGCATCATCCACGTGCACATCAAGGACACGAAGCCCAATGCCAAGGGCGAGCAGGAGTGCTGCCCCATCGGCGAAGGAGACGTTGATTTCGAGGGGCAGTTCGCCGCCCTCATCGAGGACGAGTACGACGGCTGGGTCTCGCTTGAGACCCACTGGCGCCCCGTTGCGCTCAGCAAGGAGCAGGTGGACAAGCCGGGCGGGGCCGACTATTCTTCGGGCGCCGAGGAGGCGAGTGTGATCTGCCTGGGGAACATGCAGCGGATCATCGAGCAAGTGAGGGCGCAAGAGTAGCTGCGAGCGGCGAGCCACGAGCCGCGAGCAGAGGAGATTGGACGCACGGCGTGCTGGTCCCCGAGGCTCGAAGCTCGCCGCTCGTAGCTCGTGGCTTCTTCTTCAGTGCATCACTGCGTCCGGGGGCAGTTCGTCCTGTGGCGGCGGGGCGTCGGCCGGGGGCGTCTCCTCCTTCGGCGGCCCCTCGGCGGGGGGCGGGACGGGCTCCTGGGGGGCGGGCGCCGGCCCCGTGGTGGCGGCGCCCTCAGTGTAGTCCTGGGGCGGGGCCTGGTCGGGGACGGTGCTTGGGACCTCGGGGGTCGAGGGTGAGGGCTCCTCTGGGGCCGGCGAGGGCGTCCCGCCGCTTTCCTCCTCATCAGGAATGTCCCATCTCGCCTTCTTCGGGCGGAAGAGGCGGGCGGCCAGGATGCCCAGCTCGTAGAGGACGATGAGGGGCACCGCCATCAGCGTGAGGGTCACGGGGTCGCCCGTGGGCGTGATGATGGCGGAGAGGACGAAGATGGCGAGCATCGCGTGGCGGCGATACCTGGCGAGGAAGCGGGGCGACACGATGCCGATCTTGGAGAGGATGACGATGACCATCGGGAGCTCGAAGGTGACGCCCATGATGAGCATCATGAGGGCCTCGAGGTTCACCGCGTCCGCAACGCCCCAGAGCGGCTTGATGCCGAACGACACGGTGTCGTCGAGGAAGAACAGGAGCATGATGGGGATGAGGACGAAGTAGGCGAAAGCGGCGCCGGCCAGGAAGAGGATGATCGTGGTGACGATGGCCGGCCCGATGATGCGGCGCTCCTTGCGCTTGAGGCCAGGCCGCACGAACGCCCAGAGTTGCCAGATCGTCACGGGAATGGTCACTGCCACCGCCGCGTACAGGCAGTAGTAGACCGACGACATGAAGAACGAGGTGGGGGTGAGGGAGACCAGGAGGTCGCTGTATTGGACCCTGCCCTTGGTCGCGTCGCAGGCCACCTTGACGGGGTAGGTGAGCCAGGCCCACAGTTGGTGGCGGAGGACCACGAAGAACAGGATCGAGGCGACGACGACGGTGCCGATGATGATGAAGAGTCGGGCGCGCAGCTCGAGGAGGTGCTCGAGGAACGTCATGCGCCTCTGGTCAATGCCGAACTCGCTGTCGTCGTCCGGCTCGACGTCCAGA
>VGYV01000528.1 GCA_016872855.1 Planctomycetota bacterium | reverse complement strand
CCGCGTCTCCGACGCGGAAGGAGATTTCCGCCCCGGAGGGGCGGACTCCGGAGTCCGCGTCTCCGACGCGGAAGGAGATTTCCGCCCCGGAGGGGCGGACTCCGGAGTCCGCGTCTCCGACGCGGAATGATTTCCGCCCCGGAGGGGCGGACTCCGGAGTCCGCGTCTCCGACGCGGAAGGAGATTTCCGCCCCGGAGGGGCGGACTCCGGAGTCCGCGTCTCCGACGCGGGAGGAGATTTCCGCCCCGGAGGGGCGGACTCCGGAGTCCGCGTCTCCGACGCGGGAGGATTTCCGCCGCGGAGCGGCGGACTCCGGGCGCCCCATCGAACGCTCAGACCTGTCAGGAGGCGAAACATGTCCGACGACAAGGCGGCGAAGGGCAAGACGAGCGTCCTGGGGCGCATCGGGGAGTACGCGCTCAAGGTGCTCGGCTTCTTCGTCATTCTCGAGCCCATCTGGATGCTCCTGCCCTTCGCAGGCTTCCTCTACGGCTCCGTGCTGCACATCCAGACGCTGAACCAGAACCCCAACACGGCCTGGCTCACGCACTTCGTCTTTCCCGTCCTCACCGGCGGGCTCCTCGGGCCGATCATGGTCATCGTCGGCTTCCTCCTCTTCTGCATCGGCGCCGCGCAAATCTACATCGCCAAAATCCGCAAGTCGGGCCTCGTCACCGGCGGCCTCTATCGCTTCGTGCGCCACCCGCAGTACATCTCGCTCACCTTCTTTGGCCTCGGCATCCTGCTTACCTGGGGGCGGGCGATGACGTTCATCGCCTTCTTCTTCATGATGTTTCTCTACTACTACCTGGCGAAGAGCGAGGAGCGGCTCTGCACCCGCCTCTTTGGCGATGCATACGAGCGCTACCGCGAGCGCACGTCCTTCATCATCCCTGGCGACCGGTTCCTGCGGCCCCTCGCCGCCAAGATGCCCAGGCTCAAGCTCCCCGGGCTGGTCCGCGTGCCTCTCGTCCTCGCGCTCGCCCTGCTCATCTGCTTCGGCCTGATGTGGGCGATTGACGCCATCAAGCTCGCCATCCGCGAAATCCCCTACCTCCAGGCTCAAGTGCCCCTCGGCGCCGTGGACCCCGCTGCGGCGGCCGCAGCCAAAGAGCTCGCGGCTCACCAGGTCGCCGGTGTGCCCTTCGTGCAGGACGGGCGCCTCGCCGTCGTCCGAGGCCCCTACCGCAACGCCTGGGCCACGGGCTTCGCCGAGACCGTTCTCAAGCGAACCCGCGAATCGGCCACCCTCAAGCCCTTCGTCGCCTTCCTCGGCCAGCCGGGGGACGACGTGCTGATCGTCTTCTGCGGCCCGTACGAGAAGCCCGACGAGAAGGGCACGCCGGGCATGAAGAAGGGCGGAGGCCCGGGCGGCCGCGGCCCCACGCCCGACCCCGCCGGCCCCGACCGCGTCCGCCTCATCCTCATGCGATGCTCCCTCGCGGCCGGCGCGACCGTCGCCGACGCCTTCGCCGACAAGGCGAAACGCACGATCCGACAGGGCTGCATCGCACAGGTCAACGTTGCCCTCCCGCCCGCCGACGACTTCGTGGAGGCGGACGGCAAGGCGCGCGGCCCCGGCTTCCCCGGCGAGAAGCTCTGGGACTTCTTCCTCCAGCAGCTCGCCGCCCAGCCCGCTACCGAGCGCGCCACCGCGCCCGCTGTCGCCGTCCCCGGCAAGTTCGACAAGGCTACGCTCGTCCTCGTCCAGGCCCCCATCCTGCGCACCCGCCTCGACCCCCATTTCGCCGAGGACGTGCGCGACCGCCTCGCCGCCTCGCCAAAGTTCCGCGAGCACCTGCGCCGTAGCGGTGCCGGCGGACCCATCGTCCCCGTCGCCTTCCCCCGCCCCGGGCCGGACTGGTATCGCGAGCACCACGGGCTCCCGCAGATCAGCGTCTTCGTCATCCTCGCTCGCCTGGCCGAGGGCGCCGGCCCCGACGCCCTGTTCCGCAAGGGCGGCCGCGACCTCCTGAGCGCCTTCACCGCGGAGATGAACCTCAAGATCGCGCCGCCGGCCGACTGCGTTGGCGTCATCAACCCTATCGGCGCCTGGCGCGACCTCGAGGAGCGCTGGACCTTCTTCCTCAGCGGCGTCGGCGGCATGCAATTGCGCCTTCACACGCATTGAGCCGCTTGACCCGGTCACGCAAAGACTGTAATGTGCACAGTTGGTTCCACCTGCCGCTGCCCAATGTCAGGAGACGACAGAATGGCCAGAGCTTCGCGTCGGTCGTTTCTCCGGTCCACAGGCGTCGCCGTTGCGGGCGCCGCGCTCGCGCGGGGGCTCGCGCCGGGGGCCTACGCGGCGCCGGACAATGTGATCAAGCTCGGCATCGTGGGCTGCGGCGGCCGCGGCACGGGGGCGGTCATGGACGCCATGGCGTGTGGCGGCGGGCCGGTGAAGCTCGTCGCCATGGCCGACCTGTTCGAGAACCGCCTCAAAGGCAGCCTAAGCCACCTGGCGAACGCCCAGAAGGACAAGGTGGACGTTCCGCCCGACCGCCAATTCGTCGGCTTCGACGCCTACAAGAAGGCCATTGACTGCCTCGCCCCCGGCGACGTGATTCTCCTCACCACCCACGCCGCCTTCCGCCCGCTTCACTTCGACTACGCAGTCTCGAAGGGCGTCAACGTCTTCATGGAGAAGTCGTTCGCCGTGGACTCCCCCTCGACTCGTCGCCTGCTCGCCGCTGCCGACGGGTCTGAGAAAAAGGGCCTCAAGGTCGGTTGCGGCTTCATGTGGCGGCACTCCAAGGCGCGACAGGAGGTCATCAAGCGCATCCAGGGCGGTGAGATTGGCGAACTCCACACCCTCCGCATCTACCGCGTCCACGGCCCCGTCGGCTGCCCGTCCGTGCCCAAGGGCGCCAACGAACTCGTCTTCCAGCTCCAGCACCCCGCCTGCTTCAACTGGACCAGCGGCGGCTTCCTCCTCGACTGGCATTGCCACAACATAGACGTGGCCTGCTGGACCAAAGGTGCCTGGCCCGTCAAGGCCCAGGCCATGGGTGGTCGCTGCTACCCCTCAGCAGGCAATCTCTTCGACCACTACGCCGTCGAGTTCACCTTCGCCGACGGCACGAAGTGCTTCGACTTCGCCCGCCACATGCACAACTGCTGGGGCGAGTACGCCGACTACGCCCACGGCACCAAAGGCTCCGCCGTCATCATGACGAACCTCGCCCAGCCAAGCCCTAAAATCTACAAGAGCCAGCTCATGGACAAAGAGAACCTCGTGTGGCGTTGGGAGGGCGACGACGTGAATCCGTACCACGAGGAGTGGCGGGTGCTCCTCGGTGCGATCCGCGAGGACAAGCCCCACAACGAGGCGCGGCGCGCCGCCGAAGCCAACTTCGCCGGCCTGCTCGGCCGCATGGCCGCCCACTCCGGCGCCTACGTCACCTGGGACGAGGCCCTGAGAAGCGACTTCGCCCTCGTCAAGAACATTGACGCCATGACCTTCGACAGCGAGCCGCCCCTCAAGGCCGGCCCCGACGGCCTCTACGCAGCGCCACTCCCTGGTCAGACCAAGGAGCACTAGCCGCCGGCCCGACTTGTCCGGTCATCCGCCCTGGCGCCCTTGACAGCGCGCGCTACATGGGCTACCCTTCCTTTGTAGGATGGAGCTGCGGGGGTTCCTGGACCGTATCCAGGATAGGGCGTGCATGGGGCGTCGGAGTCTCCTCCAGGAGCGAGGTGCGCCATGCCCGTGCCCCCTTCGGTGCTGAAGCTCATTGCGTTGCGTTGTCCGAGGTGCGGAGGCCCCATGGCCAGGCCGGCCGTGCTGCCTGGCGCGGCGGGGGTCGTCTGTGCCGAGTGCTTCAAGGAGCTTGCCGGGCACGAGGCCCTGCCTTCGAGCCAGCACTACGGCCCGCTCGGCTTCCGACTCGGCATGAGCCTCGGGCTCCCGAAGCTCGGCTCCCCGATGACAGGCCTGCTCCGCGCGCTCGACGCCAACGGCGGCAGTGCCCCCACTCCGACCGGCTCCCAGAGCAGCGTAGGCTCGGCCGCCTCGCTGACCGAGGCCGACATCCAGAGGAGCATGCTCAACCAGCAGCAGATGCTCCAGACCCTCACGAACATCACGAAGGCCCGTCACGACGCAACGCTGGGCGCCATCAGGAGCCTCAAGCCGTAGGCGGTCCTCGGAGGCCGCGGCCCGGCACGGGCCAGCTAGCGGATGGTCTCCGGCAGTGACGTGACGAAAAGCGAATGGCTGTGTCGAAAAGCGACTGAACTTGCGCGCGGGCCTAAGGCAGCTCTACGACTACCTTTACCATGCCCGGCCTACGCGCCGCAAGGTCGGCAAAGGCGGCAGGCGCGCCCTCCAGGGGGACGCGGTGGGTGATGAGCTTGTCGGGGTGGAGATGGCCGGCCTCAAGGAGGGAGATGGCCCTGGGGAAATCGCCGAGGTTGAGACGGGAAGTCAATACCGTGGCTTCCTTTAGGACGAATTCGCGCCAGTAGGCCGTGTCGGTCTGCTCGCCTTGGCCCAGGAGCGTGACCTGGCCAGCCGAGCGGACGAGTTCAAGAGCGAGTGTGGTCGGAGCAGGCTGGCCGGGGATGGGCGCCGGGTGGCCGATGGCCTCCAGCACTTTGTCCGCGCCGCGGCCGCCGGTGAGGGCCTTCACCTCGTCTAACACATTGCAATTCATAGGGTCAAGCACCACGTCGGCGCCAAGTTCCCTGGCGATGCCGAGGCGGAAGGGATCGATGTCCACGCTGATCAGGCGGCGGGCGGGGGAGCGGCGGAGGACGTCGAGGAGCGAGAGGCCGACCTTGCCAGCGCCGAGAATCGCAACTGTATCGCCCGTCTCGACTTGCGTGCGGCGCGAGGCGTGGATGGCGACCGAGTACAGCTCGACCATCACGCCCCAGTGCATCGGGAGCGCACGCGGGTAGTGGTGGACCAGGTTGGCCGGGACGACGATTCGCTCCGCGAGGCCCCCTGGGCAGTCAATGCCGACGACCTTAAGTGCTTCGCAGACATTGAGTTGCCCCTCGGCGCAGCGGGGGCAGCGCCCGCAGGCCCACACGTTGTCCACGGCCACCGGGTCGCCTGGAGCGAAGCCTTGGACGCCCGGCGCAACCTCGGCGACGATCCCTGCCAGCTCGTGGCCGAGGATGGCTGGATAGGGCACGCGGCGCTCCATCGTGCCAAGATAGACATGGAGGTCGGTGCCGCAAATGCCGACGGCTTTGGGGGATATGGCAATGGTGCCTGGGGTGAGAGGCGGCTCCGGCACCTCACGAATGGCCATTCGCTGTCGGGCTTCGAGGAGGGCGGCTCGCATCGGCTAGCACCCAAGGACAGCGCCCCACGAATGAAGGGACAAGAGCCAGTGTCTTGCTCCCAGAGGGAGCACAGTGGGTTGCCGGCGGCTTCAGCCGCCGGACGCCTGCGCCAGAGATAGAGAAGTCCCGAAGGGACGGCAGACACCTGTGCCGCGCCGCGTCCGTGAAGGCTTCTGCCGTTCCTTCGGGACTGGGCCGCGTGTGCGCCGCGTTCCGGCGGCTGAAGCCGCCGGCCACCCACTCCAGTCCCTTCGGGACTGTGAACTTGTCCCCCTATCTGCGGGGTGTTGTGCTAAGTCATTGTTTCCTCGAGACATAGGCGGCGAGGACGTGGTCGGGGCCGCCTGGCGGGCTGGGGGCGTAGAGCAGCATGTCGCTGCAACCGTCGCCATTGAGGTCACTTATGGCGATGCCGCCAAAGTCGGGCAGCTTCTCGAGCGCGATGTCGGGCCGGCTGGAGAACAGCCGCCGGCGGTCGCCCGAGTTGAAGTAGATCGAGAGCCGTTCGGTCTCGCTGCGGACGAGGAGGTCGGGGCGCCCATCGCCGTTGAAATCCCCCTCGAATCTCATCATGGTCGAGAGATAGCGCTCCCAGACCAGGCCATCAGCGTCTCG
>VGYV01000527.1 GCA_016872855.1 Planctomycetota bacterium | reverse complement strand
TGCACTCGTCCTCCGTCAAGTCGACGCGGTACTTCTTGTTCATTCGCTCCTCCTGCGGAAGATGGCTCCCCACAGGAGGAATATACTCCACGTAACCTATCATGTCAAGATTGACACAGTACTAGGTCGTCTGGTAAGAGGCGCAGCTTCTCCACGATGCAACCTCTGAGGTTGTCGATCCAGGGGACCGCGAGCCCGCAATCGGTGAACTGAGGCGAGAGAAAGCAGATCTTGGTCGCACAGTAGAGCAGCCAGTGCGCAACCTTGCTCGGGTCTGAGTCAGCTCCACGGATCAGCGTGTTGAAGATAGCCAGCAGTCGGTCTGGGTCTCGCAATGCCTTTCCCATCGCATCCAGGACGACTTTGCCAGTGAAACCTGACGCCTCCACCTCATCCAGCCAGCCACGCACAGCCGGGTCGAGGGTGCCTTGCCGGAAACGTGCTAGCTCTGGCTCGTCCAGCTTCGCGATGAGGTCCACGATCACGTTGGCAGCGGCGCGGTACACTCTGAACCACCCGAGTTGGAGTCTGTCTTGAGCGGTCGGGTGTGTTAGCCAGTTCCTGTTCTGCTCCACAAGCTCCCAGCATAGCGCACGGTCGTCTTCGTACAGAGGTGGCACATGTTGATCGACTGCCGACCAATGCTTGGCGAAGTATGCCCTCGAATCGGGCGCTGATTGCATATCCACGTGGAACGTAGTCGTGTCTCCGGCTCCGGAAACTAGGGCTGCGTAGAATCGTCCGTCCTTCATCTGCCCGAACGCCGCCGAGCTGCGGGGGACCAAAACCCGTGAAGTGAACGGAACCCCCCGGGCCGCCAAGGTCAAGCTCAGGCCGGCTCCGAACGTGGCCGGCCAACCCCACGCAAAAAACGAGAAATCGCCGGACCTAAGAGAACCGCAATCCGATCCTGGAGGAAGAGGGAAAAGAAGGAGAGGTGGCGAGCCGCTGCACGCGATGCCTTCTGCGCCGCGGGGACCTGGCAGAGAACTGACCAGACGCTCCAAGCGGTTGCGGTCAATCTCCCCCGGTGCGGTAGGTCTGACGGCAACCAGATCCATTGCAAGGGTGGCCTCCGCGAGCGCCATCGAACCTTCCGGATCCCGAACATCTCTCACCATGGGTGCTCTCGGTGTGCCATCAGGTGATTAGACTAGTCAACGTGTTCGGTCTGCTGGAACTTGCCAACAGGCCAATGGCCTCTGGCGCAGGAGATCGCGGGCGACCGCGCCGCGGAATGGCCGGCGTGCGGGGGACCAGATCGGAAAGGGCCATTGGATACGCCAATCGGGGCGGTCGTTCCATCGCCTAGCCTCCGCCAGGAGTATACGCCGGTGGGGCCGGAATGCAAGAGCGTTCCCGTCCTGACGGTGGCGCGTCGGAACGGGAAAGGACGCGACGGCCTCAGTCGGCGGTCGGGGGCCAGAGCCAGCCCTCCCCGAGCAGGCCGTGCTGGCTCCACTGGAGAAGCGCGAGGACGATGCGGCCACGATGATGAAGCTCGTGGTCGGTGTAGTAGAGCACGCGGTCGCGGCCGGTCCAGTGCTCGACCGAGCCGTCGTCGTGACGGAGGGAGAAGGTCTCGCCCATTCGGCGGCCGTCGTCGGCCTCGAAGAAGTGGACCACCCTGTCCCGCGAGGCCACCAAGCCGTCGAGCACTGAGGCGCGGTCCTTCGAGAAGGGCGGGGACGGTGCCCACGAGCCGCCGTCCTTTGCCACGTGGGTCATCCACCAGTTGGGGGCGTCGGCGATGTGGACGAGGAGCCAGAAGAGCGACTGCTCCTCGCCCTCGGCGGTTCGGGCGAGCAACTCGCCGGGGAGCTGCCTGGCCAGCTCGATGGTGCGGTTGCGGACTCGCGCGAAGTGGTCGAGGATGCAGCGGTCAGCGTCGTTCATCGTGGTGGCTCCTTTCCTGAGAGAGTATACGCCGTCAAGGCAGCAATGCAAGGGGCGACCGGGGGCTGCCGGCGGTCCAGCACGACCGCCTGTTCTCCGAGCAACTTGCGCCCCCTTGGGGCGGAATGGGGCGCAAGTTGCCGGGGTGAATCGGCCCATCTCATTGGGAATACGATGGTTACGGAGTTACCCACATTGCGCGGATGGGTGTGTGTGGGGGGCGCAAGTTGCTGGATTGGGCTTATCGCCTTGGTGCTGGTGGACTTAGGCAACTTGCGCCGACTTGCGCCCGGGCGCAAGTCGCCCCGCGGCCTCCATTGTTGGGGGCCGAAGAGCGTCGGGAGGCCCCCGACAATGGAGGGGCCGGGGCGAAGTGGACTGCCCGGATTCTCCCTAAATCATTGGTAAATGGACACATGCGGCGTTCGCCGCGGCCCGTAGCCGGCGCGGACCGCCTCGATTGATGTGTGCGTCGCGCAGGCGCAACAATGGAAACAATGGCGTGGAAGGCCGAGAATGGCTGATTCATCATTGTTGAGGCCCATTTGCGGCCCCCAACAATGGGTTCAAGCGAGGGTCCACGGCTCGCGGTAGACGGGGGCGAGGAGCTTCGCCGCCTCGGGGTCGCCGAGGATGGTCTCCTTCACGGGGTCGAAGGCGACCGAGCGACCGATGGCGTAGGAGAGGTTGGCGAGGCAGAGGGGGACGTTGACGCGGTGATGGTAGGCGACGTTGCAGCTCGGCTGCTGGCGGGTCTTGATGCAGGCGAGCCATTCGGCGTGGTGGCCAGGCGTGGGCGGGAGCCACGGACCGGGGAGCGGCAGCACGGCCCTCGGGTCGGCCTCGGGCACGATCTTGTGGGAGCCGTAGTCGCTGTAGAGCGTGGCGTGCTCGCCGTGGAAGTAGGTGCCGAGGCGGCGGCCCGGGCCGCCGGCGCCGTGCAGGTCGAAGCCGTAGGCGTTCGACAGGTTCATCATCCAGGTCATCACCCGGTTGGGGTAGCGGAAGAGGGCCTCCTGCACGTCCGGCACGTCGCCGCAGTCGGCGATGATGAAGCGGCCGCCGGAGCACGAGACGTGATTGGGCAGCGGCAGGTCGAGGGCCCAGACGGGCAGGTCCACAATGTGCGGCCCCATGCCGGGAATCCAGCCGCCCGAGTAGTCCCAGAACCAGCAGTGGCCGGCCCCCGCGCCGCGGGTGATGGCGGGATTGTAGGGGCGCATCGGGCCGGGGCCGACCCACAGCTCCCAATCCAGGTCGGGCGGCACGGGGGCGTTGGGCGACTGGCCGCAGCCGCGCCGCCCCTCGGCCGAGTTGAGGAACGTGCGGACGACGTTGACGTGGCCGAGGACGCCCGAGCGGACTATCTCGACCACGCGGCGGTAGTTGCCGCCCGCGTGGATTTGCGTGCCGACCTGGGTGACGCGCCCGTAGCGGCGGGCCGCGGCCACGATGGCCTGGCTCTCCGCCACGTAGAGCGTCATCGGCTTCTCGACATAGAAGTCCTTCTCCGCCTGCGCCGCCCGCACCGCGATGATGGCGTGCCAGTGGGGCGGCGTGGCGATCACCACGGCGTCAACGTCCTTCTGGTCGAGCAGTTGGCGGAAGTCGCGGTGGCCTTTGGGGCGGCCGCCGCACTTGGCGATGGCGGCGTCCACCTTCTTCTGCGCCACGTCGCAGATGGCGGACACATAGACCTCTGGGCGTTTGGACAGCGCATCGAGGTGTCCGCTCCCCATCGGCCCCACGCCGACGAACCCCACGCGCACCATATCGCTCGGCGCCGGCCCCTCGGCCCCGACCGCCTTCGCCGCAAGGCCAATGCCCATCGCCGCGGTGGCGGATGTCCCCACGAGCGGACACTTTGCAACGGCGGGTTTCTCCATTTCGGGTGTCCTGCTCCCAGTGAGAAGGTGGGTGGGGCGACCGTCAGGATGCGTGAACGAGCGACTTGCGGACGGTTGGCGGCACGGTGATGGGGGCGAAGCAGGAGGCGGAGTACAGGTAGTCCTCGCCGCTTTCATCCACGACGCGGATGTCGCCATCCGCCGCGGCCTCCTCGTCGGGCACCACGCGGTAGATCTTGTGCAACTCCAGGGAAGCCGGGTAGCCCTCGTTGTTGATGCAGACGACGAACCTTGGGGAGCGAAGTCTTGTGTCTCTCATTGGTCAATCCAGGTAGCGCTTGCGCTTCATTTCCTTCCTCCCTATTCCGTGGGCCTCGTACCAGTGCAACTCGGCCAGCCGAGTCTGCCCGTTGCGGAGGCGGATGCGCGCGAGCCCCTTCATCTTGCGCCAGTCGCCGCGTCCGTGCGCCCGGCGCAGCCGAGCCAGTTCGCGAACGGCCCTCCCCCGCGCGATGGTCTCGACCCCAGTCGGCCCGCTCAGTAACTCGAAGTCCACGCGCAGCTCTTCTCTCCGGCGAGCTACGTCATCCTCCCCCGATAGTAGTCCGCGTTGGCCTGGTTGTCAAGCCGCCGGGTGCTGCGGGCCCCGGTTCACTCGAGCCCGGCCGCCTTGAGCAGCGCTCGCTCGGCCGGGCCGAGGGCCTTGCGGTCGCCCTTGAAGTGGGCGAGGAACTGCCAGGCGAGCTTCTTGCCTAGCTGGACGCCCTCCTGGTCAAAGGAGTTGATGTTCCAAAGGAAACCCTGGAAGGCGATCTTGTTCTCGTAGTAGGCGAGGAGCGCGCCGAGGGTGCGCGGGGTGAGCCGGTCGGCGATGAGGAGCGAACTCGGGCGGTTGCCGGGGAAGACCTTGTTGGGATTCGCATCGTCCTTGCCCGTGGCGAGGGCGACGGACTGGGCGAAGAGGTTGGCGAGGAGCTTCTGCTGTGAGGTGGTGCCCTCGACCTCCAGGTCTTCGCCCAGTTGGCTCTGGCGGAAGCCGATGAACTCGCAGGGGACGATGGTCTCGCTCTGGTGGATGAGCTGGTAGAAGGCGTGCTGGCCGTTTGTGCCCGGCTCGCCCCAGACGATGGGGCCGGTGGCGTAGGGCACGGGCCGGCCGCAGCGGTCCACGCGCTTGCCGTTGCTCTCCATGTCGAGCTGCTGGATATGGGCCACGAAGCGGCTGAGCATCTGGCTGTAGGGCAGGATGGCGAGCGTCTCATGGCCGAGGAAGTTGCGGTTCCAGATGCCCAGGAGCGCGGCGAGGAGCGGCAGGTTCTTGCGGATGTCGGGTTCCAAGGCATTGAGGTCCATCTCGCGCGCGCCGCGGAGGATCTCGACGAAGTTGTCGTAGCCGAGGCCAAAGCCGAGGGCCGCGCCGCCGACCATCGAGGTGGCGCTGAAGCGCCCGCCAATGTAGTCGTACATGTGAAAGCTGCGGAGGTACTTGGCCGGGTCGTCCATCGGGCTGCCTTCGGCGGTGACGGCGACGAAGTGGTCCTTGGGCTTCAGGCCCTTTGCCGCGAAGCGGGCGGCGACGAGTCGCTCGTTGGTGAGGGTCTCGAGCGTCGTGCCGCTCTTCGAGACCGCGCACACGAGCGTGTGAGGGAGGTCGAGGCCGTCGAGCACCATCGCCGCGTCGTCGGGGTCCACGTTAGAGACGAAGTGGACGCGGCGGCCCGTCTTCCAGAAGGCGCGCAGGGCGATGTAGAGGGCACGAGGGCCGAGATCGGAGCCGCCAATGCCCACCTGCACGAGGTCGGTGAACCGCCCCTCCCGCTCGACCTCGTCAAGGAAGTCCTTGAGGCGGGCGAGCTGTGTGTTCGCCTTGCCCACGGCCTCGGCCTGGGCGGCGTCGTGCCGGCAAGGCAGGTCGTCGAACACGTTGCGGCTGGCCGTGTGGAGCACCTGGCGCCGCTCGGACTCGTGGCCGACGATCTGGTTCATCACCTCGCCGTTCATCATCATGGCGAACTGCTCGACGGCGCGCATCTCCTTAGCCAGTTGGCCGAGGGCATCGAGGATCTCGGGGGTGACGCGGTCGGTGGCGTAGAGCAGGTCGAAACCCGCGGCTGAGGCCCTCATTCGTCGAAGCCTGGCCGGCGATAGCGCCTTGGGCGCTGCCAGGTCGAAGGGGTCTTTCGC